>JALSJD010000179.1 GCA_026989535.1 Cyclobacteriaceae bacterium | reverse complement strand
AAAATGAGAGCTAATAAGTTGAAAGTTATCCATGTTTTTTTCATAGCCTTGTTTGCATGATGAGAAGTTATAAATGTAACGTGAAGAGGGGGAGCATTCATATACTCCCACCCTTTATGTTTTAAAAGTATTTACCGCTGAATGATTAATCTTTTGTTTCCAAATCCAGAACCATCAAGCGTTATGAGCAACTGATACCAAGTGCCAAAAGGTAGTTTTTATGAAAATAAGAAAAAGTAGTCATCACTTTTAACTATTCCACAGGTGGAACAAATAGAACAGCTTCAAAAGGCACCTTGTTAAACCGTAAAGTATCTGGCAGATCCCAAAAACGCCATGTACTCGGGCGGTAAACATACGTTCCTTGAAATGTGCCGTTTACCTTTTCCTCGGTAATTTCTGAGAGTTGTATCCATGCTGGCTCACCTTCGTACAATTCAAATCGTTCTGTAAGTGCATCTACATTCCAAGTATTAAAAATAGAATGAGGTTGCAGTTTGGACGGGTGGTCTGCCCCAAAAATGCGTTTCACAAGGTTTTGCCTGTTTAATGTCAGTGCAATAACTCGGAGGTCGAGAGAGAGTTCAAATTCACATCCGGCATTGATAAAATCGGCATCGATATTTATTAAAGAATCTGACTCTTGCGATCCAACATACTCTGACCACCTACTGAAGTAGACATGCTTAAAATCCCATTCTATTGTATCATTCACGTGGGCAATCATTTCTCCAATAGGTGGAGGACAGCTTGGTTTTTCCTCTTCATTACAAGAAAGGATGAAAATGAGAGCTAATAAGTTGAAAGTTATCCATGTTTTTTTCATAGCCTTGTTTGCATGATGAGAAGTTATAAATGTAACGTGAAGAGGGGGAGCATTCATATACTCCCACCCTTTGCATTCTATAACGGCCTTGAATATACGTAGTGCAGGATTTTATAATACCACACTTTCAATTTACACTAATTTTATTTATTGCTATAATATTCATATTTAACACTTTGCCCGCATTACGTATAGCTATGGGCTTTTAATTTTAACTATTCCACAGGTGGAACAAATAGAACAGCTTCAAAAGGCACCTTGTTAAACCGTAAAGTATCTGGAAGGTCCCAGAAACGCCATGTACTCTGGCGGTAAACATACGTTCCTTGAAATGTGCCGTTTACCTTTTCCTCGGTAATTTCTGAGAGTTGTATCCATGCCGGCTCACCTTCGTACAATTCAAATCGCTCTGTAAGTGCATCTATATCATAGGTCCTAAAAATAGAATTAGGCTGTAGTCGAGATGGATGATCTTCCTCAAGAATGCGTTTCACAAGGTTTTGCCTGTTTAATGTCTGTGCAATATTTTGGAAGGATAGAGCAAGTTCAATGTCACACCCGGCATTGATAAAATTAGCTCTCATGTTTAATGAAGAATCTGCCCATTGCGATCCAGAATATTCCTCTGACCACCTCACGAAGTAGACATGCCTAAAATCCCATTCTATTGTATCATTTACAATGGCAATCATTTTTCCAAGAGGTGGAAAACAGCTTGGTTTTTCCTCTTCATTACAAGAAAGGATGAAAATGAGAGCCGTTATGCTGAAAGTTATTACTTTTTTTTTCATAGCATTTTTTTGAGTGCTTTTAACCAACATAATGTAAAAGGTGGGGACTTTCAAATGCTCCCACCCTTTGCATTCTATAAGTATTTACCGCTGAATAATCAATCTTTTGTTTCCAAATTTTGTGCCATCAAGCATGATGAGCAACTGATACCAAGTGCCAAAAGGTAGTTTTTATGAAAATAAGAAAAAGTAGTCATCACTTTTTGCTATTCCACAGGCGGCTCAAATAGTATTGCTTCAAAAGGCACCTTGTTAAACCGTAAAGTATCCGGCAGATCCCAGAAACGCCATGTACTCTGGCGGTAAACATACGTTCCTTGAAATGTGCCGCTGACCTTTTCCTCGGTAATTTCTGAGAGTTGTATCCATGCCGGCTCACCTTCGTACAATTCAAATCGCTCTGTAAGTGCATCTACATCCCAGGTGTAAAAAATAGAATTAGGCTGTAGTTGAGATGGCTGATTGTCCCCAAAAATGGGTTTCACAAGGTTTTGTTTGTTTAATGTTTGTGCAATATTGTGGAAGTCGAGAGTGAGTTCTAATTCACACCCGGCATTGATAAATTCAGCCGTTATGCTTATTGAAGAATCTGCCCATTGCGATGCAAAATCTGTCTCTGACCACCTCACGAAGTAGACATGCTTAAAATCCCATTCTATTGTATCATTCACATAGGCAATCATTTTTCCAAGAGGTGGAGGACAGCTTGGTTTTTCCTCTTCATTACACGAAAAGATAAAAATGAGAGCCGTTATGCTGAAAGTTATTACTTTTTTTTTCATAGCATTTTTTTTGAGTGCTTTTAACCAACATAATGTAAAAGGTGGGAGCATTCAAATGCTCCCCTCTTTGCATTCTAAAAGTATTTACCGCTGAATAATCAATCTTTTGTTTCCAAATTTTGTGCCATCAAGCATGATGAGCAACTGATACAACCCTTGGTCGAGCTTCGATACATTGAGCAGTAGTTCGTTACTTTCGGTTTTAGACCGCCCGTTGTATAATCTGTAGTTTTTTCCAGTCAACATGCTGTAGGCCTCTATAGTAATGTTACTGCCTGCCGGAGCGCTGAATGCTAGTTTTACTTCATTGGTGGCCGATGGGTTTGGGTACATGAGAATAGGCGTGCTATGCTGCTGTAAGTTCGATTCTGAGAGGTTACTATTGCTCTCTATCTGCTGGAAACAAGGCTCAGTAAATTCACAATCGTTCTCCACATAGACAGATTTAAAAGCAGTGCGGCTTTGACCATCTGAACAGGTCACAGTCAATCTAAAATTAACACTATTGTAATCTACAGGGAAAATTCTATGAGAAACAGAACTACCTGTGCCTAGGAAACTGTAAGAGAAGCCATCGTAGCTTACTGCCCATCTGTAAGTACGGCTGGCGCAATTAGATACTGAGGCGTTGAGCGTAATTGATTCTCCTATTTGTACGGTAGAAGGACCATTGATGCGTACAGTCATATCATCAAAATCGTCATAACAGCCTACAACAGTCGCGGCATTTCTAAGTTGAACAAAGTTGTTTCGGGTAGATGTACCAGTGTTGTCCCTTGCTTTGGAATGTGCCTTCACGGCAGGGTTTGAGAAGTGTAGAACCCTTGACCCTTGCGTCCTTCCACCTGCGACAACACTCTTTTGGTATTTCTTGGGCCCTAAGAACCAGTTGCGATAAAACCAATTATGTCCTTTTGCAGTATTGCTTAAGTTGGGCACGTTCGTGCGATTGTCACTGTCGTGACGGCACCCCATTAAATGGCCTACCTCATGGGCAAAAGTAACATTACCGGCATCTGCCTCAACAATAGCTACATGACCAACATCTGGCTGTGAATATTCATCCAAGGTGGCTATTCCTAGTATTTGACCTCCAGGTACTAGGTAATTTTCCATCTGTTAATACCACAACTAAATCTGCTCGTGCATTCAGTCTTCTATTGTTTAAATCATCACTTAAAACCAAGTCATCAAGGTCTGTTTCTGAATCTTCATACCCATCTCCAGTCATAGTTTCTTGAAACCCAATACGTTCAGTACCTACTAACTGAAAGCGCAGATTTGACGAATATATTCTACTATTGCTCAAAGACCTGCTTAGCTCATTTATCAACGTGGTAGCTAATTGTCCCGGGTTAGATACATTGTTCGCTCTATCTGTAAACAAGACAAGGGTACGCACAATTCTAGAATTACAGTTGTTCTGGTTCACTTTTTCAGTTGCTTTGCTTAATGCTTTGGTAATTCCGCCTCCTTCTGAAGTGCCACACGATACCGCTGAATTCAAGAGCTTCTGATTTAGTTCAATCAATATTTGCTCACCTGTTTCTGTCTGTTCTATACGAAATACCCGATCTTCTAATATGATACTCCCAAATCTTTTTCCTTTCTCTTGGGTGAGTATCAGGCTGCCCTTTCCATTTTGGCCGGTCAGCAGATCAGCAAAATAAGTGTAGTCTCCAGATTCTAAAGTTTCTATCCGGACAGGGACAACTAAAACATCTGCCGTTTTCTTTGTGAAGTTGCTTGCCGGGATAGAGAACCTGAAGTAACCTGCATTGCCAGACAAATTACTTGCAGCTACCTGAGAAAGGTCTGTAATTTGGATTTTTCTGACCTCCAGATACATTGGATTTTTCAATATCCCTTCCATTTTTTGTGTTGTACCAAAGCTGGTGATGTCAGGTAGTTGTGATTCGTTTACCTTAAATAGCTCCGGCAATGTTCGTTTTGATTGTGAGTTGCAGTTAATTGCAATAATCAGTGCACATAATAAAAATATGAGTTTTTTCATAGCTTATGTATTTTAGATTGGTAGGTGTTAAAAATAACTGATTATATATGAAATGCAAAGTTATCGAGTAGATAATTGCCCATAACTAAAAAATAAACTCACCTACAGGCAGGCACTAATATTAGGCCGATTTGTCAGCTTGTTCGGTAAAGGCGATAATGGCTTCTGCATCTGTGGAGGCTTTCTTTTCCTCTTTAGACTCGTCAGAGTCTGTTTCTTTTATAGTTTCTGGCATTGATGATAAGTACTCTATTATACGGCCTCTTATTTCCATCCCAGATAGGTTTTTAGATACGATGCCATTTTCAGCTACCGACATCTCGCCTGTTTCCTCTGATACAATTACAATGAGGGTGTCTGTAATTTCTGACATTCCTACGGCTGCTCGATGCCTAAGCCCAAATTGTGCCGGCAAATCATCGTTTTCAGATACCGGTAAAATACACCTGGCAGCACGAATCCTATCTTTATGAATAATTACGGCTCCATCGTGCAAGGGGCTGTATTTATTAAATATAGAAAGTAATAATCGATTGGAGATTTCTGCGTCAATCAAGTCACCAGAATCTACATAAAACTTCAATTCAGAATCCCTCGTAAATACAATAAGGGCTCCTGTGTTTGTTCCACTCATTGCTTTAATAGCGTCAATAATAGGCGAAATGGCATAGACTACCCCAGACTGTTTTTTCCATAAACTAAACGACCTAAAAAAACTATCGTCCCCTTTAAAAGAGGTGGATTTGCCAATAACTAATAAAAATTTTCTAATTTCCTGCTGAAAAAGAATAATGGTAGCCAACACACCAACACTCATAAATTGACCAAGTATGGATGCAAGTAGCTCCATTTGAGCCGATTTAACTACCAAATAAAATAGGTAAAGAGATAGAACACCAAAAAAAATCTTAATGGCTACACTGCCACGCATCAACTTATAAACTTGATACAAGAAAAAGCTTACTAGCAAAATATCAATGATATCTAACCAGCCTATGCTGAGAAATCCGATTTTAAAGAGTAAAATCAATGTTGTAGTGCACTAAATAATTCGATGGTTTCCTTGGCTTCCTTTACATCATGAACACGCAAAATCTTAGCCCCTCTTTCTAATGAAGCGAAGTTAAGAATATTTGTGCCGTTAAGTGCCATTTCAGGGGTTGTTTTCAATAATTTATAAATCATACTTTTACGTGATACACCTATTAATACCGGAAACCCTACTTTATGTAAGTGCCTCAACCCATTTAAAAGTTCATAATTTTGCGCTATATTTTTAGAAAAGCCAAAACCAGGGTCTATTATAATATCAGTATGACCAAGTTTTTTTAGTTGATTCGTTTTTTCTGCAAAGTATTTTACAACCTCTGTAACGATGTTTTTATAATGAGTATCAACCATCATATTGGTGGGGGTGCCACGTATATGCATTAAAATATAAGGCAGTTTTAATCTAGCTACCGTTTCAAACATAGCCGTATCAGCTTGCCCACCGCTTACATCGTTAATTATCGATGCTCCCGCCCCAATGGCTTCTTGTGCTACTTTTGCTCGAAAGGTATCAATTGAAATATAGGCTTCCGGAAATGCATCTGAGAGTTTTTCAATAAACGGAACTACACGTTTTAGTTCTTCCTCTTCTGCTACGGCTGCTGCATTTGGCCTTGTTGAAAAACCACCAATGTCTAAAAAAGTAGCCCCTTCATAAAGCATTTTTTCTGCTTTAGTTAAAAGCTTTCCTTCTGAGGTTGTTCTGCTATTTTCGTAAAATGAGTCTGGGGTAGCATTTAAAATACCCATTATTTTAGGCGAATTCAGCTCAACTAATTTACCTTTAATGTTCAGAGAGAAATTTCTTGAAATTAAATTATCTTTTATCAATTTTGTAGGCAGTTAAATTATAGTGGTTTCCATAATTCAAAAATAATCAATCAAAACCCATTGGAGTTAACAACTGAAAAAGAGTATCAGCAAATTTTGGCAGAATGCAGGGCATTATTTAATAATAAGGCAGCTGACTATGGCACTGCATGGCGAATTTTGAGGTTGCCTTCCATTACCGATCAAATCTTCATCAAAGCCAATCGGATTCGTTCTCTTCAAGAAAAAGGCATAAGCAAGGTGGGCGATGATATTCAAGGAGAGTTTGTGGCCATTATAAATTATGGCATCATTGCCCTCATTCAATTACGATTGGGGAATGATGATCGAATGGAATTGCCTCTAGCCGAACTTATGGATTATTACGACCAAGAGGCCAAGGCAACACTGGATTTGCTCTTAAATAAAAACCACGATTATGGGGAGGCTTGGAGAGACATGCGTGTAAGCTCCATTACCGATATTATTTTAATGAAACTGCTAAGAGTAAAGCAAATTGAAGATAATGCTGGTAAAACCATCGTATCTGAGGGGTATGATGGCAATTATAGAGATATGATTAATTACGCTGTGTTTGCGCTAATTAAATTGAATGAACAAAATTAATCAAAAATGAAAATACTCGATAAAATCATTGCCTTTTTAGTTGGAGCCTTATTTATATTTTCGGGCCTTGTAAAAATTGATGACCCTATGGGTACTCAAATTAAGCTAGGAGAGTACTTTGAGGTGTTTTCTTCCGATTTCGGTCACTTTTTCGAGTGGTTTATCCCTTTTGCTATGCCCATTGGGTTTACACTTATTGTGGTAGAAATTGTACTGGGTGTTGCTCTAATTCTTCATTACAGAATGAAAATCACCAGCTGGGCATTGGTGGTAATTATTGCATTTTTTACGTTTTTAACCTTCTACTCTGCTTATTTTAATAAAGTTACCGATTGTGGCTGTTTTGGAGATGCCATTCCATTAACGCCTTGGCAATCGTTTACCAAAGATGTAATTCTAGTGGTACTGATTGGGTATATTTTTTGGAGAAAAGACCACTTAAAGCCTGTTCTTTCTGCTAAAATGGAGCTTTATACAGTTATCGGTTCGGCAATAGTTTCAATTTACATAGGTATATCGGCCATCCGCCATTTGCCTCCGATTGATTTTAGGCCTTATGCCATTGGTGATAATATCCAAGCCAATATGATACCAGAAGAGCAACCCATTTTTGAATACGTGTTTGTAAAAGATGGGGAAGAGATTATTTCAACAGATTATTTGTTAGAAAAAGACGGATATACCTACAAATCTCATCGAATTACCAATGAGGATAAAACGATTCCTAAAATTACAGACTATAATGTATGGAATGAAGAAGTGGGAGATTTTACCAAACAAAGTTTGGAAGGAGTTAAGCTTTTCTTTATTGTCTATAATGTAAAAAAAGCTTCAAAAGATGAAATGGGGGAGGTTGTAGCACTCATTAATGGATTAAAAGAAATTGAAACCATTGCACTCACGTCTTCCTCTGCCCCTGATTTTGAACAATTCAGGCACGAATATCAATTGGCAGCTCCTTATTTTTATGCCGATGCAACGGTGCTTAAAGCAATGATTCGCTCCAATCCGGGCTTAATGCTTATGCGAGACGGCACGGTACTTGGTAAATGGCATATTAATGATGTACCAACAACCGATGAGGTAAGGCTACTCTTAAATTAAATGGCTAAAATATTTCTTATAGGGATGCCCGGCAGTGGTAAATCTACCATTGGTAAAACATTGGCCACCAAACTAGCATTTGCTTTTGTTGATTTAGATGTGGAGATTGAGCGGAAAGAAGGGGCTACCATTGAAGCCATTTTTGACCTCAAAGGGGAAGCTTATTTTCGGCAGGTTGAAGCACAGGTGCTAAGCGAAGTAGCAGCGCAGGAAGGGAATTACATTATTGCCACCGGTGGAGGCACACCTTGCCATTATAATGGGCTTACTTTTATGCAAAAAGTAGGTATTACCGTATTTATAAATGTTTCTATTGCCACATTAATCAACAGGTTAAAAGCTGATACCACTAGGCCTTTACTAAAAGAGGGAGTTGAAGAAAGGATAGAAAAATTTTATAAGGAACGGCTTACGGTTTATTCAAAGGCACAACTTATTATTGATGCAGACTCATTGACAAAAGAAAAACTAATTGAGAGGATTATTGGAGAACTTAAACTTGGCTAAAACTTATACCCAAAGGTAAAAATACCTCGAATAATGCTTGAATTAATATCTATAATGGGTTCTGAATAATCCGCAAGTAAATAGGGAGAATATTGAGCGCTTCTATCTTGATAGACCAAAGCAAAGTCTGCATAAAATTGATTTAATAATACTCCGGCACCTCCCGAAAAAGATTGGCTTCTAAGTGTAAAATAATCCTGCTTACCTATGAATGCATCATTAATGGCATAGCCTGCTCTTAATCGTAAAGGTGAAAGGCGAATTTCAACTCCAGCTTTTAAATTAACTTGATTTGAGAAGTTAGCTATAATGTATTCATTCTCGTTGCTCATCGAAAAATCTTGCGATTCTAAATTGGTTTTTCCATAGTTTATAAATTCAGCATCTAAGGTTAAAAAACCTAATTTTCCTAAAAAGAAAGCACCTCCCAAGCTGTATTTCACAGGTGTTCTTAGCGTATAAACCGATTCAAGTATGGCCGACTCAACATAGGTCGAATTAAGTAAAGTATCGCCTCCAATAAGATCTTCATAATAAAAATTATTCCATTCAGCACCCATCGTGGTCTCATACGAATCGTTTAGGTTATAAACGGTTCTGGTTGTAATGCTTGCACCAATTCTAAGTGCAGGAATGGGTCTAATAATTATCCCAACATTTAAATTGGCACCAGTGCCGTTAATTGATAACTTTTCGGTGGTATTAAAACTGTTGAGTGGTTGGTACGTGGAGTCAGCTTGCGTATAATCAAAATCAAGTTCGGCATAACTTTTACTAGATGTGTAGTTAAGGGTAACCAAACCTACATTAAAGCCAAAATAAAAAACATCACCAACATTGCCTCCATACCCTAACGTAATTTGGTATTGCGACCCACTGCTTTCAAGGGTTTCAGTTTGGCGCACCGAAGGCCTTACAAAACTGGTGACATCCGAAAAATATTCACTGTCAGAAAGCGTATCATTAACTATATTCCATGGTCCAATTAAATAGTTATAATAGGCAAGAGAGGTTAAGTCAAAAGCATCTTCAATACCAGGGAAACTACTAGTGGGGGCTCCATTCGCATTTTCGATAAAGTAATCTATAAGACTATTATCAGGATTAATGCCATTATACACAATCTTAGCATTAAAATCATTTATTTTTTGTACACCAAAGCCCCATGAGCCACCAAGCCATACATCGTTTTCAACTCTGTTAGGGTTTGATAATACCAGCGAAATTTGGTCAAGAGAGAATTTGGTGCTTGAGGTACTTGTGGTATTACTGTTTAGCGTTGATTTTGTATTAGTAATATTAATGGCCGGTGTTAGGGCAACTTCCCAACTATTATAAAGTCCCAACCCAGCTGGGTTAGAGAGTATGGCAGAAGGGTCGGCACCTAATGCTACCGAAGCTCCCCCCAACGCCTGAATACGTGCACTACCCACAGGTTGTGTATTGCTAAACAGAATGGCTTCTCTATAATAGGATTGTGCACTTACCACGCTGGGCATAACAACAGCCACAAGAAAAAATATTTTTTTCATCCAAAAATAAATAGGTGTTGGCAAAGGAATCTTTATAATTACCTCTTTCTACCCCCACTACTTCTACCACCCGAAGAAGGCCTAGAGCCACTTGATCGGCTTCCTCCACTGCTTGGTCTGCTATAACTTGAGGATCTAGAGCCAGACGAAGAACCAGAACTTCTATAACTGTTAGACCTATTAGACCTGTTGGAGTTAGAATTATTGTTCAAACTATTATTAGTTGAATTGCGGTTCGTTCGGTTATAGGTGCTTGCTCTTTTTGTTCTGGAGCTTGAGTTTATACTGTTTCTGTTTTGAGCACTATTAGGATATTTTCGATAGGAATTTCTTGTTCCTCGATTAGAGCTTCTGCCATTTGTACCAACGGAAGAACCTGTAGGTTTTACTGGTCTGTCTGAACTTGCTACATTAGAAGAAGCTCGTCTAGTTGCAGAACTTCTAGAGCCAGAAATAACTTTTCGTCCGTTTCTATACCTTACTTCGTTTCTAACATTACTCGAATAATTTGTATAACCATTGGTAGGGCACCAATTAGCAGCGTTGTAATAACGATTAATGCCAAACCTGTTATTGCCCCAAGAACCAAATCTATTATTGCCCCAAGAACCAAACCTATTATACCCCCAAGGGTCGTACCCAAAAGAGGCATTATTCCAAGGGTCATTATAGTTGAAAAATGGGTCGTAAAAAGGACTAAACGGGTCGTTATAAGGATTATAAAATCGGTTATTACCAAAATAAGGAGAACCAAAGCCGTAACCCATACCAAAAGCTACGTTTACATTAGGTCTGTTATTAAACGATTGCATATTGCCGTACGTATTTATGGGTACAGACTCATACGTTTTATCTTTAGGCAGGCTATAATCTTTAATAAAATATTGATTGTTAGCATCTTCTGCGCTGCCATTCATCTGTACCGTTGGGCTACCTGCTGAGGCACTTTGAACAGTTGGGCTATTAAAATTATGGTTAGCCGCATAGTCAGATTGCTCGGTAGTTGAATGCGCTACACTATTAACTGATGCATATATTTTTGCTCTGTCTTTTTTAGAAAAATACATATCATCATTCTCTGCCCATTTAGATTGGCCAAAAAGAGTTATTGGAAATATGAATGCTAATAAAAGAGTGCTTGAGAATAGATTTTTAGTTTTCATGTTCCTTGATTTTTAGTGTAACATTCAATTACTTGCTTTAAAGATAACGAGAGCCAACCACAAGATATATATTTGCACCTCATTATTTTTAATGTACATCAAAAAATAAGCAATATTCATACCAAACAATGGGAAAAGGGATTACAAAACGAAGTGACGATTATTCGGCATGGTATAACGAGCTGGTTAAAAAGGCTGATTTAGCCGAAAATTCTGCCGTTAGAGGCTGTATGGTTATTAAACCCCATGGCTATGCCATTTGGGAAAATATGCAAGCTGTACTTGATAAAAAGTTTAAAGAAACAGGGCATTATAATGCCTATTTCCCCATATTTATCCCCAAATCTTATTTTAGCAAAGAGGCGAGCCACGTAGAGGGATTTGCCAAAGAATGTGCAGTTGTTACCCATTATCGTTTAAAGAATGACCCTAATGGCGATGGCGTTATTGTTGATCCTGAGGCTAAATTGGAAGAGGAACTTATTGTAAGACCAACTTCGGAAACCCTTATTTGGGATAGTTATAAAAATTGGATTCAGTCGTACCGAGATTTGCCAATTTTACTAAACCAATGGGCAAACGTAGTACGTTGGGAAATGCGTACACGCTTATTTTTGCGCACAGCTGAGTTCTTATGGCAAGAAGGCCACACGGCTCATGCCACTAAACAAGAGGCAGAAGAAGAAGCATTACAAATGATGCACGTATATGCTGATTTTGTGGAAAATTATATGGCATTGCCCGTACTTAGAGGGGTTAAAACAGAAAGCGAACGATTTGCAGGTGCGTTAGAAACTTATTGCATAGAAGCTTTAATGCAAGATGGGAAAGCTCTGCAAGCCGGAACCTCACACTTTTTGGGTCAAAATTTTGCCAAGGCATTTGATGTAAAATTTGCCGATAAAACAGGCAAGCTCGATTATGTTTGGGGCACCTCTTGGGGCGTAAGTACTCGATTAATGGGCGCGTTAATTATGGCACACTCCGATGATGAGGGGTTAGTGTTGCCTCCAAAATTAGCCCCTACTCAGGTGGTTATTATTCCTATTTTTAGAAGTGAAGAAGAACTAGCAGCCATTCGTGAGGTAGCTGATAAAGTAGTTAAGGAGCTTCGTGCCAGAGACATTACCGTTAAATTTGATAAACGCGATACGCATAAACCAGGGTGGAAGTTTGCCGAGTACGAACAGAAAGGAATTCCTGTACGTATCGCTATTGGTCCTCGTGATTTGGAAAATAAGCAAGTGGAAGTAGCTCGAAGAGACACCAAAGAAAAGACTACCTACGCAATGGATGGTCTTTCAGAAACCATTGCTGAGCTACTTGTAACCATCCAAACAGCTATGTTTACAAAAGCCTCTCAGTTTAGAGACGCTAAAACAACAGAAGTAAACTCTTACGAGGAGTTTAAATCGGTGTTGGAAGATAAGGGAGGTTTTATTTCGGCTCATTGGGATGGAACTAAAGAAACGGAAGAGCAAATTAAAAACGAAACCAAGGCAACCATTCGATTAATTCCGTTGGAGGAAAGTAAGGAAGCTGGAGTTTGTATAATTACAGGAAAACCTTCGAAAGAAAGAGTTATCTTTGCAAAAGCATATTAACCTGCATTATTCATGAATAATGCAGATTAAAACCTCTATTAATAAACAATTAAAACACCAACCCAAATGAAAAAAACAGCGATTATTTTAGGCTTAATTTTATTCTCTTATGGAGCTTCTCAAGCACAAGAATTAGTAGAATTATTAAAAAAAGACCTTAACAAAGAAAAGCGTGCATTAGTGGCCGAGGCCATGGATATTAAGGAAGAAAACAAGACGAATTTTTGGCAACTATATGGCGAATATGAAACTGAAACCAATAGGTTAATTGACTTACGTGCAAAAAACATTAAAAAATTTGCAGAAAGTTTTGAAAATTTAAACGATGATGTAGCCAGTGATCTGGTTTCTACTTATTTTGAAATAGAAACTGGTAAGCTTAAAAATAATAAAACCTATTATAAAAAAATGAAGAAAATTATTGGTGCGGTGCAGGCTGCTCGGTTTATTCAAATTATGGAGCAAGTGCAATTGCTAATAGATGTGCAAATTGCCAGCGAAGTGCCTTTGGTTGAATAGGAATCACCATATCTTAAAAAGGGAGAGGTAGAAATGCTTCTCCTTTTTTTATGCCTTAAAATTATTGAGCAAAATACTGCCAGTAGCAGGATTGGTAGCTAGTGGCACATTATGCACATCGCAAAGCCTTAACAACATTTGCACATCTGGCTCGTGTGGGTGCTTGCCAAGAGGGTCGCGAAAAAAGATTACCATATCCATTTTGCCTTCGGCAACCATCGCTGCTATTTGGGCATCACCGCCCAAAGGGCCAGAAAGTAAGGGTGTTACAGCTAACCCTGCTTTTTGTACATGGCTGCCTGTGGTGCCTGTTGAAACCAAATCCACCTTTGCCAATTGTTCTTTATGATCGAGCAAAAACTGAACCATTTCAGCCTTTTTCCCATCGTGTGCTATTATTGCTATTTTCATGTTTTAAAGAGACATTAGATGTTAGACACAAGATTACATTGATTTTCTGTAAATCGTTGTCTAATAATCTTGTATCTAACGTCCGTTGTCTATTTTTTCTTTCCCGCCAACTGCCCACAGGCAGCATCAATATCCTTGCCTCTGCTTCTTCGCACCTGAACGGTAACTCCTCGTTTGTCTAAATAAGCTGCAAACTTATCCAACGATTTTTCTTCGGCTTTGGCAAAAGGAGTATCTGCTACCGGATTGTACTCTATAATATTAACCTTGCAAGGGATATGCTTGGTAAACTGGTATAATTCTTCGGCATCATCCAACGAATCGTTAAAATTATAAAACAAAATATACTCGTACGTAACTTGATTCTTTGTTTTAGAGAAATAATATTTTAACGCATCTCTTAGCTCCGTTAATGAGTTTGATTCGTTAATGGGCATAATTTCATTTCGCTTAATATCGTTGGCTGCATGTAGCGAAACTGCCAAGTTAAATTTCACCTCATCATCTCCCAGTTTTCGAATCATTTTAGCAATGCCGGCAGTCGAAACCGTAATTCGCCTTGGGCTCATTCCTAGCCCTTGTGGCGAAGTAATATGTTCAACTGATTTTAACACATTGGCATAATTCAGCAGCGGTTCCCCCATGCCCATATACACAATGTTTGTAAGTGGCTTCTCATATTCCTTTTCTGCTTGGTTTTTTATGAGCACTACCTGATCGTAAATCTCCGAAGCATCTAAATTACGTTTACGGTCTAATTTGCCCGTAGCGCAAAACGTACAACTTAAGGAGCAGCCTACTTGCGAGGAGATGCAAGCCGTCATCCGTTTTGTGGTAGGTATTAAAACCCCTTCCACCATGTTTTTATCAAATAATTGCAACGATGATTTAATCGTACGATCATTGCTTTTTTGCTCATCTTCAATAATCACATTATTAATTACAAAATGCGATTCGAGCATTTCTCGTGTAGCTTTGGATAGGTTAGTCATTTGACTAAAATCCGTAGCCGATTTTTGCCACAACCATTCATACGCCTGCTTAGCCCTAAAAGCCTTGTCTCCTTGGGCTGTAAAAAAAGCTTTTAGCTCCTCAACTGTTAATTTTCGTATGTCTTGCTTATCTTGTGGCATACTGCAAAGGTAAAGCTAGTAGAGTTGTATAAAAACAATTAACCACAAAGAACACCGAGTTAATCAGAACACAAAGCACCCAAAGGATTTTCTCTGTGAACTCGGTGCCTTCTCCGTGCCCTTTGGGTTAAATCTAGTGTCATAATGTCTTAAAATACCGCAATTATTACTAAAAATATGCCAAAGTTGCCGAATTTGGTAAAAGGTTAAGTTTTTGTTATCGTAGTTATCAAAACACAGAACTATGAATTTAGATAAATATACAATCAAATCACAAGAGGTGCTTCAACAAGCAACCTCCATTGCCAGCAGCTATGGGCAGCAATCCATAGAGCCCGGGCATCTATTAAAAGCTTTATTTGAAACCGATGATAATGTGGTTTCATTCATTCATAAAAAATTGAATGTAAACATTAATCAGTTGCAGGCTAAACTCGAAGAAATAATTATTTCCTACCCCAAAGTATCGGGTCAGCAACCTTATTTAGGCAACGATTCTGCGGCAGTGTTACAAAAAGCAGAAAGTATGCTTAAAGAAATGGGCGATGAATTTATTGCCGTTGAGCATATTTTGTTGGGGCTATTTTTAGGCAAAGACAAAGTGAGTTCCATTTTAAAAGATGCAGGCTATGACAAAAAATCGTTGATTGCAGCCATAAATGAATTGCGAGGCGGAGATAATGTTACTGATGCCAATGCAGAAGGCAAATACCGCTCCTTGGAACGCTATTCTAAAAACCTAAACCAACTGGCCAAAGACGGAAAAATTGATCCTGTAATTGGTAGAGACGAGGAAATTAGAAGGGTACTTCAAATATTATCTCGCAGAACCAAAAATAATCCAATGCTCGTAGGTGAGCCAGGTGTGGGTAAAACGGCCATTATCGAAGGCATGGCACAACGAATTGTAGATGGTGATGTACCTGAAAATTTAAAATCCAAGATTTTGATTTCGTTGGATATGGGCCTTCTCGTAGCAGGAGCAAAATATAAAGGCGAGTTTGAAGAACGACTAAAAGCTGTAATTAAAGAGGTAACAGACTCCAACGGAGAAATTGTTTTATTTATTGATGAAATACACACCTTAATTGGAGCAGGTGGAGGCGAAGGAGCCATGGATGCTGCCAACCTTTTAAAACCTGCGTTGGCCAGAGGTGAGTTACATGCCATTGGTGCCACCACCTTAAAAGAGTATCAAAAATATATTGAAAAGGACAAAGCCCTTGAGCGTAGATTTCAAACGGTGCTGGTAGATGAACCTCAAACCGAAGATGCTATTTCTATTTTACGAGGTATTAAAGATAAATACGAGTTGCATCACGGGGTACGTATTAAAGATGATGCTGTTATTGCAGCCGTTGAACTATCGAGCAGGTATATATCCGATAGGTATTTACCCGATAAAGCCATTGACTTAATGGATGAGGCTGCGGCAAAATTGCGTATCGAGATTGATTCTGTGCCTGAGGAATTGGATGAGATTCAACGTAAAATAATGCAGCTTGAAATAGAGCGTGAGGCTATCCGTAGAGAAAAGGACAAGGCAAAAGAAAAAACCTTGAACAAGGTTATTGCTGAATTAACCGATGAGCGCAATGCGCTTAAGGCCAAGTGGGAAAACGAAAAGGAAGTAATTCAGGGAATTCAGCAAGCCAAAGAAACGATTGAAGCCCTTAAGCTTGAAGCGGAACAAGCCGAACGAGCAGGTGATTTTGCCAAAGTTGCCGAATTGCGTTACGGTAAAATTAGCGAAGCCGAAAGTAATTTGGAGGTTTTAAAAGTAAAGGTAAACGAAATGCAAAGTGCAGATGATACACTTCTAAAGGAAGAGGTAGATAGCACTGATATTGCCGAAGTGGTAGCCAAATGGACGGGTATTCCTGTCACCAAAATGCTGCAATCGGATAGAGAAAAGTTGCTGCACTTAGAAGAAGAACTGGGCAAGCGGGTAGCAGGGCAAGAAGAAGCCATTGCGGCTTTATCGGATGCGGTACGCAGGAGTAGAGCAGGCTTGCAAGACCCCAACAGGCCTATCGGTTCTTTTATATTTTTAGGAACTACAGGTGTGGGCAAAACAGAACTATCCAAAGCCTTGGCCGAATATTTGTTTAACGATGAACATAATATGGTACGTATTGATATGAGCGAGTACCAGGAACGACATGCCGTGAGCCGCTTAATTGGCGCACCTCCAGGATATGTGGGTTATGACGAAGGTGGTCAGTTAACAGAAGCCGTTCGTAGAAAACCTTATTCAGTAGTGCTATTGGATGAAATTGAGAAGGCGCACCCAGATGCCTTTAATGTGCTGCTTCAAGTGTTGGATGATGGCAGGCTAACAGACAATAAAGGCCGTGTGGCTAATTTTAAAAATACCATCATAATTATGACCACCAATATTGGAGCGCACCTAATTCAGGAGCGTTTTGAAGACTTGGAGAATAAAAATGTAGAGCAGGTAATTGAGGCTACTCGTGCAGAAGTGTTCGATTTATTGAAGAAATCGGTAAGACCTGAGTTTTTGAATAGGGTAGATGAGACTATTATGTTTAGGCCGCTTACACGTACTGATATTCGCAAAATTGTAGATATTCAGTTTGGGTTAATTATTAAGCGAGTAGAGCAAAATGGCATAAAAGTGAGCATTACCGATGAAGCCCTTGAGTACTTAGGCGCCCTTGGGTTTGACCCTCAGTTTGGAGCTAGGCCATTAAAACGTGTGCTACAACGCGAAGTGTTAAATGAGCTATCGAAACAAATAATTGGAGGCAAAATAGCCGAGGGCGATAGTGTGGATATTGCCTTGAAAGGGGATAAGCTAGATTTTGTAAAGATAGAACAAGTAGAGGAGGTTTAAAATAGTTTGGGTTTTACATCTAGACGTTAAACCCGAAATATGCAATAGCAATTCTATTACGGCCTTAAATCGCTTCAAATCAGTCGCTTTGCTTCGTTTGCCTTTTAACCATAGCGGTGCTATGCTTGCAAAGCCAAACTTCCTGATTTATTGCGCTTTAACCCCTCATAACGAATCCTATCGCATAATCCGGGTTAAAAAAAGTACGAGCATTTGCTCGTACTTTTTTTATTAATAGGTATTGTGCCAGTTAGAGTAAGGGGTATCTCTATTAACTGCTTGTGTCCTCTGGCTTCTTCTGAGGTTTGTGATCGAGGCGTGGTTTCGAAGGCAGGCTGGTTGCCTGACTAGAAACCACAACGAAGAGCACGAGCCTCAGAAAAAGCCCCCTTGGGTTAGATTAAAGCACTTATCTGCTTCGTTATAATCGACAAAAAGGCAACCAGCCTTCCTTGTCGATTCTGCCTTACATCTAAGCACTTTATTTCTAACAGAGGGCAAAATCAATTAATAGAGATGCCCTAAGAAGTATTTAGTTGCCCTTTTATACAAACAGAGAATATTCAGGCGAAGCCCTCGAAATGAGGGTCTCTTAAAAATAAATAAACTTTGAGCAAGGGTAAGCCCTTACTTATGCAACATCTAACTAAAAGCCGCTTTGTGACTAAGTAAGAATTAAAATGACCAAGCAAGAGTTAAAACAACTAATAGATAAATACATGGACGGAGAAAGCTCCGTACAAGAAGAAAAATACCTTCTTGATTTTTTTGATTCGCATAGAGCAGACAATGAACCTTGGGATACAGATAAGTTGGGAGATATCGCACACTTTAATCAACGTTTGCACCAAGGTATTCAACGTAAAATAGAATTAAAGGAAGAGCGCTTTAAACCTGTTAGAACTCCTCTGTTTAATCGATTTTACAAAATTGCCGCTACGATAGTTGTAGTGTTAGGCCTAAGCTTAACCCTGTATTATATCGAAAAAGAAGACATTATAAAGCCGCAACTAACAGCATGGAAAGCCAAAAAAACCGATAATGGCGAAAAACTAACTTTTAGACTCTCAGATGGCACTGTTGTTAAATTAAACGCCAAGTCAAAACTGCAATTTCCAAGCACGTTTAGCGATGAAAAAAGAGAAGTAGTATTGGAAGGAGAAGCCTTTTTTGAAGTAGTAAAAGACTCAAAAAGGCCATTTGTAATACGAACAAGTAATATTTCAACCACAGTACTGGGTACTTCATTCAACATAAATGCCTACCCAGAGTCTAACCTTGTTGAAGTGGCCGTTGTTACTGGTAAGGTAAAAGTAGAAAACACGTTAAGTGAGAATAAAAGCGATGCATCAGGTATAGTTTATTTATTTCCAAACAAAAAGGTCTCCTATAATAAAGGCGAAAACCTGTTAATTGCATCAAATTTTGTAAACGGGCACGAAACAGGATGGAAAGACGGTATTATTTATTTTAATAATGCCAGTGAAGATAATGTGATTAAAAGACTAGAAAGGTGGTATGGCGTAGATATTACGGTAAAAAATAAGAGTGCTGCTAAATGGGATTTAATTGCAAGATTCGATAACCAATCATTAGAAGAAGTATTACTATCGCTTAGCCATACAGCTAATTTTACCTATACTATAAACAATAAAAAAGTAGTAATTAATTATAAACCACAAATAACTAAATGAAACAAATTAAATGAAACAAACTAAATAATAAAAAAACAGCAGTGCTCTAGGAGCACCACTGTAAAAATTCTTTCTTATTGAACTCATGCTTGGACACGTGAATACTTCAATAAGTAAGAAAAGTTCCAATGTAATTTTCCACATTAAAAACCTTAACAAAGATATGAAATTTAAACGATTACTTTTATTAAAAAAAGTCTTAATGTATTCACTTTATGGTATAATAACCCAATTGTTGGTAGGCGGTATGTTGCTGGCAGCCGGGAACACGCACGGCCAAAAAGTAAAGAGCGTAAAAGATGTGAATGTTGATATTAGCTTTACAGATGAAAAGCTAGAGACTGTTTTTTCCAAAATTGAGGATTTAACAGAATACAAATTTGTGTTTTTTGAGAAAGATCTTAGCCGTAAAACAAGGCTTAGTGGCAGCTATAAAAACACTACTTTGTACGAAATATTATTAGATATTTCAAAAGAAAGCAACCTTAGGTTTAAACAGGTAAACAAAAACATAAACGTACAAAAGCCCAATAAAAAATTAAAACCTTTAGAGAACGAAGCACTGGTATTGGTGCTTAAAGCAATAGATATAAGAGGCACAGTTACCGATATTAACGGAGAACCTTTACCAGGTGTTAACATCATAATAAAAGGCTCAACTAATGGTACGGTAACAGACGTAGATGGTAATTATAAATTAACTGTAGCCGATGAGTCTTCTGTACTTGTTTTTTCTTATATAGGGTACGAAACCCAAGAAGCAGCAGTAGGCGCAAGGCAGGTAATTAATATTTCAATGACACCAGACCTTACCAGTTTAGAAGAAATTGTAGTGATAGGTTATGGCGAAATTAAGAAAAGAGATTTAACAGGGGCTGTAGTAGCATTGAGTGAAGAAGACATGACTACCGGTGCTGCTGTAACTTCGGCTGCACAAATGTTACAAGGCCGGGCGGCTGGTGTAGAAGTATCAAGCGGAGACGGCAAACCTGGTGGTGAGCTATCTATTGTTATTAGAGGTAATAGTTCTATCTCAAATAGTACGGAGCCTTTATATGTAGTAGATGGCTTTCCGATTGCTGCGGGTGTTTCTATTAACCCTGCCGATATTGAGTCGATTGATATACTAAAAGATGCTTCGGCTGCTGCTATTTACGGCTCAAGGGGCTCCTCAGGAGTAGTTTTAATTACCACTAAAAGAGGTAAAAGAGGTAAAGTAAGTGTTACTTATGACGGATTTGCCGGAGTGCAGCAAATTAATAACACCATGGAATTTTTAGGCTGGGATGAATATGCTGCTAACAGAAACGCTTTTTATGCTGATGGCCCCAATAATGGCCTCCCTTGGTATGATGCTGCAGATTTAGCCCTGGAAAATGATACAGACTGGATTGAAGAAGGCACAAGGTCTGCCGGTATTCAAAGCCATACTATTAGTGCTAGCGGTGGAGACGAAACTACTCGGTTTTCGTTATCTGCAAACTCTTTTAGTCAGGAAGGTGTTTTGCTTAATACCGATTTTAACCGTGCTTCGGTTCGCTTAAATGTGGACAGGAAATTTGGAAAAAAAGCCAATGTGGGTGTAAATATGTACACAGCACGCACTAAGGCTTCAGAGGTATGGAACAGGGCAGGTTTCCGTGGTAATTCGGTTATGTATAGTTTATTAATGACTGCGCCTGGCAGAGCTGCTTATAATCCGGATGGTAGCTATGGTAACACGGTATTTTCTCGAGACAACGCCAACAGGCCATGGATAAACCCTCTTGGCAGAATGGAAGTTCCTGAAAGAGACATTACTGGATTTAGAACTTACCTAACCCTATGGGCAGATTATGAAATTATGGAAGGATTGGTAGCCAAGGTTAATGTAGGTTACGATAATACAACTAATACAAGCTCTATATTTTACCCGGTTGCTTATTCTGCATCTGGCCTAAGGTCTAATGCAGATATTTTTGAAGCAAAATCAACAAGTTCTCTTATTGAAGGAACACTTAATTATACACCTTCACTTTCTGAGGATAATAGTTTAAATATATTGCTGGGTGCTTCTAATCAATACTTCGATAATTACAATTTTTTCGCAAGAGGGCGCGATTTTCCAACAGATCAAACATCTTTCTATAATTTAGGGTCTGCGGCAGAGCAATTTATAGGTAGTTCAAGAGCAGCTAGCCGTATCATATCATTTTTTGGGCGGGCGAACTATAGTTTTAGAGATAAGTATTTACTTACCGCAACGTTAAGAGCAGATGGGGCCTCTCAATTAGGAAGAAATAATAAGTGGGGAGCATTCCCTTCTGCTTCTGCAGCTTGGAGGATTTCGGAAGAGGACTTTTTAAGCAGCTCAAACCTTGTGGATAATCTTAAGCTAAGGCTTGCTTATGGTGTTACCGGCAATACTAACTTTTCACCATACACTTCTTTAGCAAGGGTAGGTTCTACAGCTTTATACAGTTATGATGGTCAATCATCTGGTACAGGATTAACTGTTGATGGTGTGTATGCCAAAAACCCCGATTTAAAATGGGAAACCTCCAGAATGCTTAATATAGGGCTTGATTTTGGCTTTTGGGGTAGCAGAATGTTTGGTTCGGCCGAAGTATATAACACCAACACAGTGGACTTAATTATTGATAGGCCTTTACCACCATCTGCAGGTAAAGTTTATAAAAGAGCCAATGTTGGAGAAATGAATAATAAAGGGATAGAACTCACACTTGGTGGCGATATCCTCGATGGTGACTTTAAATGGACAGCATCTGCTAATTTAGCTAAAAATGTAAATACAATTACTAAACTTGCCGGAGCACCAATCTCATTAAATATTGAAAGAAGGCCTTCTTGGCAAACAAGAGAACATGTATTTAGACAAATGATTGAAGGGGGAGAGATGGGCGACTTTTTTGGCTTCGTCTATGCTGGTATTATCCAGCCAGGCGAAACATATACCCCGCAACCTAACTCGGTAGCAGGCCAGGCTAAGTATGAAGATATAAATGGAGACGGGGTGATTGATGGAGATGACAGAACTGTGATTGGCAATGCCACTCCCGACTTTATTTGGGGGTTAAACAATAGGTTTAGCTATAAAGGCTTTAGCTTAGATGTGTTTTTTCAGGGAGTACAAGGCAATGACGTCCTCAACATTAGAGCGTTGATGATTGATGAATTTACCAGCACAAAAGCAAATGATAGGTACAGTTCTATTAATCCTTCAGGTACACGGCCAGGTCTAAGCTATTTTTACGGAGAGTATGGCTCTTATGTAAATACTGAATTTATAGAGGATGCTTCTTATGTAAGGTTAAAAAATGTAGTACTTACCTATAAGTTTAATTCAAGTAACATCTCTTGGTTGCAAAATGCAGAAATCTATGTGCAAGCTCAAAACCTGCTTACTTTTACGCAGTACTCTGGGTTTGACCCAGAAGTTAGTTTTAATTATGGAGGATCTTCCAGAGCTGTAGGGCGTGGGGTTGATGACAACGGATTCCCTAATTTTAGAACTTATACTGTTGGCGTAAGACTATCTTTTTAATAATATAAATTAAATTATGATGATTATGAAAATGATAAAAATTCCCTTATTGGCATTAGGATTAATGCTGATAAGTATAATGTCATGTAAAGAGCAATTGACAGAAACAATTTATTCTGAAGTAATAGCTGATACAGCCTATGAAACCGAAGCAGATGCAGAAGTACTCATCTTAGGGGCTTATGCTGGGCTCAAAGGATGGAGCCAGGGGTTTGCGGCCTATTATAAGCATAATTATATTCAACTTAGCGAGCTGCCTACAGATTATGGGCAAGATACATGGTCTCCAGGCACTGACCCCCTTGAAACCGGCACTTGGGACGGCAACCAACAGTTTATTTTAGACGTGTGGGCCTCGGCATATTTGGTGGTTGATCGTGCTAATTTTGCTATAAGCACTTTAGAAGGTATGGATATTGATGCCAATGCGAAAGCAGGTTTTATAGCCGAAGCTAAATTTTTAAGAGCACTGGCTTATTACGACCTTACCTTTAACTTTAAGGATGTGGTGTTAAAGTTGGGCGAAAGTGAAGATTTGCCATTAAGCCCTCAGGCGGAGGTAATTACGCAAATTTTAAAAGATTTAACAGATGCCATAGCTGTATTGCCTTCTTCTGATGTGTATGATGGAGTTGGAAGAGCAACGAAAGGAGCTGCTTTAGGGCTAAGGGCGAAAACAAACCTTAATGCTAAAAATTGGGCAGCAGCAGCAGTAGATGCAAAAGCAGTTATCGACTTAGGCGAATACGACTTAATGCCTGCTGGTCAGCTCCTGAGTTTGTACGATGCAAATAATAGGTCGGATAACGAATTTATATTTGCGGTTCAGTCTGAAACAGGTACGGCAGGAGCCACAAACACATTGTCTTGGTTTGCCTTGGCTGGTACTTATCAAAGTGGCGGGTGGGGCAACCTTACGGTCTCTGTAGATTTTTATAACTCATTCGATCTGAATGATGAAAGAAGAACCTTAATGGCCAATGGCTATCAAGATAGCAGAATGCGAACAGGAGATGATGGAGATATGTATTTTGCTGCTCCTAACACCCCAGAGTACGATGCCTTAGCTATTGCTCCTGGTATTGATCTTGTAGATAATACTTCCGTACCTTTTATTAAATATGCAGGTGGGCATGATCGATTTGCCCCCCACTTAGGTGCAGGTACAGGCGTTAATTACATCGTTTTGCGCTATGCCGATATCTTACTTACAAGAGCAGAAGGGTTAAACGAAACGGGCGATCAAGCTGGAGCAATGGCATTGGTTAATGAGGTAAGAGCTAGGGCTGGAGTAGCCGATTTAGTTGGTTTAAGCCAAACTGCCTTACGTGATGCCATTTTAGAAGAAAGAGCAAAAGAACTCTTTATGGAAGGCAGCAGAAGGTTAGACTTGATTAGAAGTGGAAGGTATATAGAATTATGGAGAGCCGGCTTAGAAGCTAAATACCCAGGCAGTAATTTTAACTACCTCGATGATTCTAAAATTTACTTCCCAGTTCCTCAAATAGAGATTGATGCTAATGAACAAATTAGTACAGGTGGATAGTATTTTGGTTAGATAAACTGGATTATTTAAAAGCAATTAGACTGTAAGGTCTGGTTGCTTTTATTAAATGCAACGGAGTTGGTAATTGGTAAAATACTATTATTTATTGCCGAGTTACTGTTAACCACAGGCTCTGTTTAGAGGAGGGTAGCTATAAATGTTGATAAGTTTTACCCTTGCAACCACCAACCTTTTGGGCAAGGGAAACATACCCTTATGGTAAAGAAATTTACATCTGAATAAATATATTTTTTTAAGTTAGATTAAATAGAAATAGTATGCGAAACCTGTTTTTCTATAGCGTTTTACCCCTCTTATTATTTATAGTATATGCTTGTAGCACACTCGAAAAAGAGCAGCCGCAAACTCAACCCCTCTTGGAATTAATCGATTCTAAGGTTTCGGGTATTGATTTTGCAAATACAATAAAAGAAGATATTAATAATAATGTATTTGGATACACCAATTTTTATAATGGTGCAGGCGTAGCTGTAGGAGACATCAACAACGATGGTTTAGTCGATATCTACTTTAGTTCCAATCAAGAAGGAGGTAAACTGTATTTGAATAAAGGAGGGTTTAAGTTCGAAGATATAACCCAAAAATCAAAATTAGGTAAGCTTACAGGGTGGAAAACCGGTGTAACTATGGTAGATATTAATCAGGATGGATTACTGGATATTTATATTTGTCGCTCAGGTAGAGCCAGACCTAAACTTAGAAGAAATCTTTTATTTGTCAATAACGGAGATTTAACATTTACCGAGCGTGCTGTGGAGTATGGCCTTGGCGATACCAGCTCCTCTCTTCAGGCATCTTTTTTCGATTACGATCTTGATGGTGATTTAGATATGTTTTTGTTAAACCACGCTATAGACCCAGTAAAGGAATTGGTGAAAAAATTTGATGAATATGGTACTGATAAGCTAACAGGCGATAAAATCTATAGAAATGATAACGGCTACTTTTCAGAGGTAACCGATTTTATTGGCTTGCACCAATCTCAACTAAACGATGGGCTCGGTCTAGCTGTTGGAGACTTTAATAACGACTTGTTTCCTGACATATATGTATGCAACGATTTTGCAGGGAGAGATTATTTTTATATAAATAAAGGTGATGGAAGCTTTAAAGAAGCTGCCCTGGAGGTGATGAATCACATCTCTTATTCTTCTATGGGTGTTGATATGGCCGACATTGATAATGATGGGTTTCAAGATTTATTTGTTCTTGATATGAAATCATCAAGCAATTATAAGCGTAAAACCAATATGTCTTCTATGAATCCTAAGGCATTTCAAGTGTTGGTATATGCCGGAGGGCATTACCAGTATATGCGCAATACCTTGCAATTAAACAATGGCAATCAATCATTTTCAGATATAGCTCCACTAGCAGGGGTTACTAGTTCAGATTGGAGCTGGGCTCCACTTTTTACAGACCTAGACAACGATGGTTTAAAAGACTTATTTGTGACCAATGGCATGAAAAAAAACACAAATAATAAAGACTTTGATATTTATATGAAAAAACGCATTGAGCTCGAAAGGCGAAAAAATGTGCCAGACTATGAAACCATGATGCAAGAGGTGTTAGACAAAGTTCCATCAGAAAAAGCAGTCAACCTTGTATATAAAAATATTGACGGATTAACTTTTGAACAAAATAATACTAACTGGGGAGTTACCATGCCTTCATTTTCGAACGGTGCCGCCTATGCCGATTTAGATAATGACGGAGATATGGACTTGATAGTAAACAATATAGACGAAGTTGCTCATATTTATCGAAATAATTCGAGAGAAATAACGGGCAATAATTATTTAGGAATAAGACTAAAAGGAAGCCAATCCAACTTAAATGGGATTGGTTCAAAAATAATGATACAGGCAGCAGGTAAAAAACAATACTTAGAACAATATGTTAGTAGAGGCTATCAATCGAGTGTTGATTTTACACTACACTTTGGCTTGGGGCAAGCCGAGCTGATTGATACCCTAAAAGTAACATGGCCAGATGGCAAAGTAAGTGTATTGTCTAATGTTAATGTGAACCAATTAGTTAGTGTTAAACACGCTGGAGCTGTAAAACCTGATGAGTTAAATAAAAAGCACTCCTTACTTTTTTCAGAGGTTACCTCCACTTATGGCTTAAATCATACGCATATTGAAAATAAGTATGATGACTTTAAAAGAGAAGTGCTGTTGCCCCACAAAATGTCCACTTTTGGCCCCGCACTTGCTGTAGGCGATGTTAATAACGATGGGTTGGATGATTTTTTTATAGGTGGAGCCAAAGACTCGGAAGGAGTAATTTATTTTCAAAATAAAGACAAATCGTTTACTAAAACCACTCAGAAAGAAATTGCATCCGACAAGTTGCATGAAGACACAGATGCCCTGTTTTTTGATGCTGACAGTGACGGAGATTTAGATTTATATGTAGTGAGTGGTGGCAATGAACTACCTGAAGGAGACGCTTACTATCAGGATCGATTATACCTTAATAATGGGAATGGGGAGTTTGCTAGAATGGTAAAATATTTACCTAAAATGGTTTCTAGTGGGGGTGTAGTGCAAGCTTATGATTATGACAATGATGGGGATACCGATTTATTTATTGGAGGTAGGTTGAAGCCAGGCCAGTACCCAAAAGCTGATCGAAGCTATTTATTAGAAAACAGAAATGGAAAATTTATAGACGTAACAGCTAATCAGGCAAAAGAGTTACTCGTTCCAGGCATGGTTACTGATGCTCTCTGGTCAGATTATGATGCAGATGGCACTAAAGACCTTATTTTGGTTGGCGAATGGATGCCAATAACAATTTTTAAAAACAATAAAGGCACACTTACAAAGTTAACAGGCGATTCCACATTAAGCAATAGCGGTGGATGGTGGTTTAGTATTGCAGAAGGCGATGTAAATAACGATGGCCGAATGGATTACATCGTTGGTAACTTGGGCGAAAATTACAAATACAAAGCTAAACCTGGCGCCCCATTCAGGCTGTTTTCAAATGATTTTGACAATAATGGTTCGCTGGATATTGTACTCAGTTACTTTGAAAATGATACCTTATACCCTTTACGTGGAAAACAATGCTCATCAGAACAAATGCCAAGCCTCAAAAAGAAATTTAAAGATTATAATTCATTTGGCTTAGCAACTTTAGAAGATGTATATGAGGCAGGAAATTTAGAAGCATCCGATTTATTGGAAGCCAAAACATTTGCATCTAGCCTTCTAATTAATACTTTAAATGGATTTACACTAAAACCATTACCTAAGATTGCCCAAATATCAGCTGTTTTTGGAATTATATATGAAGACTTTGATATGGATGGACTGAAAGACATTGTTATTGCAGGAAACCTATACAATTCGGAGGTGGAGACCCCTCGTAGTGATGCAAGTCAGGGGCTTTTTCTTAAAGGAGATGGAAAGGGAGGGTTTACCCCTGTTCGTGGATATGATTCAGGATTATTTATTCCTGGAGATGTTAAAAAACTCAAATTCATTCATTTGGGATCTGCTTCCGATAAGGGAGTAATTGCAGGAATAAACAATGACTTTGTAAGGATAGTGTCTTCTGCCAATTAATCTTAACTTATTTAATCTTAACTTATTTAATACCCTAACTATGCTGTTTAAAAAAAATGCTACGGTTCTATTTACCCTCTTTATACTAATTTTTAGTTGCTCGTTGGCAAAAAGCCAAGGCAAAGAATTGTCATCATTAGGATTGCATGTAATCCCATACCCGCAAGAAGTACTCTTGGGAGGCTCTCCCTTCAGGTTTGGCAATCAAACCAACATTGTATTAGACCAAAACCACTCCGAGCAAGATCGCTTTGCTGCCGAAGAGCTAATACAAGGATTAAAAAATGAGTTTAATAGTATAATAACCATCTCTGATAAAAAAACGTTGGGCTCAATTGTATTAACACGCAAAAACACACTGCCTGAGTTAGGAGATCAGGGGTATCAACTACAGATTAATAAAGAGGAAATAGTTGTAAACGCTAACTCATCTCAAGGGCTATTTTACGGTGCGCAAACGTTACTTCAGCTTATTCAAAAAAAACGAACCGGCTTTGAAATTGCCGGTATGGAGATTAATGACTGGCCCGATATTACCCAAAGATCCATTCATTACGATACCAAGCACCATCAGGATAAAATGACCTATGTTAAAAGCTTTATTCGCGATTTAGCTAGGTATAAAATTAATATGATGATTTGGGAATGGGAAGACAAACTGGCTTATCCCAGCCACAAAGAGGTTGGTGCACCAGGCGCATTTACATCAAAAGAAATGCAGGAAATTACAAAATATGCAAAAAAATACTATGTTCAGTTGGTTCCGCTGGTGCAAGGTTTGGGGCATGTTAGTTTTATTTTAAAATGGCCTAAACACCAGCACCTAAGAGAAGTTTCAGCTTCAAATTGGGAGTTCTGCCCCCTAAAAGAAGGCACCTACGATTTAATGTTCGACCTCTGGGAAGACGCCATAAAAGCCACACCAGGTTCTGAGTACATCCATATTGGCTCTGACGAAACGTATGAGTTGGGTATGTGCGAAGCTTGCAAAGCCAAAGTAAAAGAAGTTGGCAAAAGCGGACTTTATTTAATGTTTGTAAACAAAGCGGCTGAACACCTGCAAAAAAAGGGAAGAAAAGTAATTGTATGGGATAAACCCATGAAGTGGGAGTATAGCGATTCTCCCGCAAAGGGAATTACGCCCACAAAAGGTTTAATATTTTATTTAAATAAAAGAACCGCTATCCCCAATTTTGGCAATACCCAAAAAGCCAAAGCCTTGGGGTATGAAACATTTGCTTATGACCCTAACCCCGGCATCGAACCCCTGTTTCTTCCTTATTATTTGCGTATTAGAAATGGTAAAAAATCACTTAGTAGCTTAGAAAACTCCTATAGCCATATAAGCTCCATGGCCATATCAAAAGTTTTTGATGGGATGATAAATACATCGTGGGACGACTCGGGACTGCACAATCAAATGTGGATGATGGGTTTTGTATTGTCTGCCGAATATGCCTGGAGTGGCGCAAACCCAGACTTAGACCAGTTTAAAGAATCGTTTTTTAAAAATTATTATGGCAACACATCTGTTAATGTAGAAGAGCTGTTTATGCTTTTAAACAAAGGATCATATTATTACTGGCAAACTTTTGAACGCCAGGTGTGGCATTTTAAAAATGTAGGCAAAACACATTTACCCGATTTGCCAAGAGGCGATGCACTCGAATACAATCCTTTTTGGAATGCAGAGTATAGAGACATGGTAAACCGTTCAAAAGAGCAGCTTATAAATATGGACAGGGTATTGCAAATTGTTGAAAATAATAAAATACTCAATGCTAAAAATCAGTATGATTTTGAATTATTTCGCACCATTGCTCAACTAATTAGGCACACCAGCCTTACCTACCTAGATTTGTCCGAAGTAGAAAACGAAATTGAGGAGGCCCATAAAAACAATTTTATAAACAGAGAACTGGCCTATGCCAGTTTGGTAAAGGCTCAAAAAATTATTGAAAACACCCTGGAAAGAAGACAGGTTGTATTTACTGATTTAGTAAGCACATGGGAAAAAACCAGGTTGCCAAAAGGATTATCCACAAAGAACAAACCTTATTTTCACAGGCAGGATAGGGCAAGGCATTTTGCCAACCGTACACCAGATATGACATACCTTATACACGATGAACAAAGGTTAGATATGGAGGGCTATTTAGAAAAATTGAAGGTCTATACAAATTACTATAAAACAACTATTTGGGAACCAGAAAAGTAAATGGGTTCACCCTCCTCAAAGTTACTCGTAGAGGACTCTGAGCAAGGTGAAGATTAATTAAAATTTTAGCCTGAATTTATTCATGCGTTTAGATTGATGTGGATACGAGGTGTCAAAAATTGAAGCTGTCCGCTAGCTAGCGGACAGCGATGTTTTTGCAACGAAGTAGACGCATCAATAAAAACGTGCATTTTGAAAAAAATAAATACTAAAAACGGCATAAATAGTGGGTTTTCAAAGCTTGAAATTGGTTTTGAGTTCATTTTCAAAATGTTTATGAATAGTGCAACTTAGAGCCTTTCTGTCTTAGTGGCAGGTACACTTTAGAGGCTGAATAGTTAAAAACTGAGTGGTAAATTGATAAAAAATAAGAGTTGGTCAGGTATTAAACAAAAATTTGTTAAAACATAAAATATAAAAAAATGAGCATAATTAAACGTAGAGACTTTGTAAAAATGTCTGCTGTTGCTGCAGGAGGTTTGGCACTGCCAGGCCTTGGATTTGCCCAAATTACACCGAATGAAGAAAAGCCACTTCGCATAGGTTTTGTAGGCGTTGGCGGCAGAGGTTCTTATCACTTGGATGCCGCTTTGGGCATAAAAGGAGTTGTTGTACCCGCAGTTTGCGACATTAATGTAACCAATCTTCATCGTGCCAAAAGGTGGGTCGAAGAGGCCGGCCAGCCAACACCCACTCTTTACGGAAAAACCGACACCGATTATGTAAGAATGTGTGAACAGGAAGACCTGGATTTGGTTATCTGCGCAACCTCATGGAAATGGCACGCTCCTATATGTATTGCTGCCATGAAAAACGACAAGCATGTAGTTACCGAAATACCAATTATTCTTACCATTGACGAAGCCTGGGAGGTAATAGAAACCTCTGAAAAAACCGGGAAATGGGCCACGTTGGCACTGGAGCAGGCATTGGTCGAATCTGGCTATGCCATGGCTGTGTTAAATATGATACAAAAAGGCGTGCTTGGAGACGTAATTCATTGCGAAGGCGGCTATATTCATGACCTTAGAATGGTTAAATTTAGCCCAACCGAAGAACCCTGGCGCTTGCAACATTCAATCGATAGAAATGGCAATCTTTACCCAGGTCATCCTATGAATAAACTTATGGCTATGACAGACATCAACCATGGCGATAGGTTAGATTACATTGTATCCATGAGCTCTGGTGCTACGGCACTTAACGAATACACCCAAAAACTTTATGGCGACAAGCACCCCTATGCAAGCACCCCTATGAATCAGGGAGATGTTAATGTATCGTTGCTTCGTACAGTTAAAGGCAAAATGCTTACCTTAAATTTTGATACCAACACCCCTCATCCAAGAGGAATATATAAGGTGCAGGGCAGCAAAGGTAGTTTTATGGCAGCAAGTGGTCTTGGTTCTCATATGTATGTCGAAGGCATTAGCCCAAAATCTCACCAATGGGAAAGCGCAAAAGAATGGATTGAAAAATACCAACACCCTGTGGTTAAAAATTATAACCCGCCACCAAGAACACAAGCCATTCGTGGGCATGGAGAGCGAGGTATGAAAACCCCTTTAACCTGGCATCTGTTGGTACAAGCCCTTCGTACAGGCAATACCCCGTTTTTCGATGTGTACGATTCGGTAACCAGTAGTGCGGTGTCTCCATTGTCAGAGCAATCAGTTGCACAAAAAGGGCAACCTATTCCATTTCCTGATTTTACCAAAGGCAAATGGGAGTCACGTCCGCCAATTAAATTTCAATAATTGGAGGGCTTTCAGAAGAGGAGGGCTGAGGAAGAGTATAGGCTTAATGCCGTTTAGTTAAACCAGAACGTCATCGCGAGGCACGAAGCGATCTCTCTAATTCACCCTCCTCAGAGAGTTACTCGCAGAGAACTCTGAGTAGGGTAAACTTTTAACTTATATACTATGATTACAGCAATAAATTCATCATTAAAATCACCCTGCTTAGAGTCACTCGCAGAGGACTCTGAGAAAATAACACCTACGCAGAGTTATTCGCAGAGAACTTTGGGCAAGGCAACAAACTTCCGTCTTCTTTTACCAACATTACTTATTGGCCTCTTTTTTTTATTGCCAGGGCATGTATTTTCACAAGAAATACCTTTTTCGTATTGCCCCAACCCGGATCAACCCAATAACATCCGTAATTATTTGGTTACATCCGCTAAAGAAGTAACGGATCAGTTTTTAAATGGAATTGAAACCCCCAGAGATTGGCAAAGTGTTCGTGAACAACGGTATCAGGATTTTTTGGAAATGATGAGCCTCTACGATATGCCTGTGGTTGGTGAGCGACCTCCGCTTAATGTAAAAAAAACAGGCACCATCCAAAAAGAAGGCTATAGGATAGAAAAAATCTATTATGAATCCTTACCGGATTTATATGTGCCAGCCAACCTCTATATACCAGAGGGTATTAAAAAACCTGTGCCAGCTATATTATACGTTTGTGGCCATGCTGATGACCAAAAAGTTTATTACCAGGGCTTAGCTCGAAAATTTGCTCAATTGGGCTTTGTTTGCTTAATTATAGAAACAGTTCAATGGGGCGAGGTGCAAGGAGATCATTGGGGAACCTATCAAAAAGGGTGGTTTCACTGGTACAGCCGTGGTTACACACCAGGAGGAGCTGAATTATGGAATGGTATTCGCGGATTGGATTTGTTAAGTCAACTGCCTGAGGTTGACAAAGAAAAATTAGGCGTAACTGGTGCTTCCGGTGGTGGAGCGCAAAGTTGGTTTATTGCCGCTGCCGACCCTCGGGTTAAGGCCGCTGCTCCGGCTGCCGGAGCAGAAACACTCGAAGCACAAATTCAGCAAAGAACCATCGATAATCAGTGCGACTGTATGGTGCCAATAAACACCTATCAGAAAGATTTTGCAGATATTGGTGCTTTGATTGCCCCCCGACCTCTTATGATTGCAGCCCCTAATCGAGATGCAATATTTGCCATTGAATCTGTTCGCAGGCTACATAAAGATATAAGTAAAGTTTATACATTTTACGATGCTGCCGAAAACCTGTCGTTGATTGAAGCGGACGGTGGCCATGGCGACCGTGCAACTTTACGACCGCAAATCTTTTCTTTCTTTATAAAACATTTAATGGGAAAGCAGGTTGCTCTAGGTAAAATAGGAGACATAGACAGGTCAGCGGAAACCCAATTATCCGAAGAGGAATTAAGAGTATTTACACAAGGAGTTCCTAAAAATGACCGAACCACCACCATTCAGGATTCATTTATTAAACTGGCTCAACCACCTCAAATAGAGACTAAAGAACAATTAGATACATACCGTTCGGAGGTGCTTGATTTTTTAAAGAATAAAACATTTCATGCGTTTCCTAAAAAACCAAAACCACTAGACATACGGTTAGAACACAGAGCAAAAAATGGCTCAACTACGAAAATTCGCACATTTAGCTTTGTGTCGGAACAAGGCTGGCGGTTAAAGTTTACTATTTACACTAATCTAAACAAGGGCAAGGCACAGCCTGTGCTTTTGGTACTAAAAAATCCGGGAGAAGAACGTTCTGATTCGAGGAAATTTATTGCCGGAGCAGATAAAAATATAAGCATCGTTTATTTTGAGGCGCGGGGAATAGGAGAAACCGGGTGGACATCTGATTTACAGTGGCATATTCGCAGATCAGCCGCCTGGACTGGGCGCACCATTGCTTCTATGCGAGTGTACGATGTACTACAATGCCTCGAGGCATTAAGAACACTGCCTGGGATAGATAAGCAAAATATCAGCATTGCTGCGCAAGGAGAGATGGCCGCTGTGGCACTATATGCCACGCTATTAGATAAAAACATTAATACGCTTATAGTTAAAAACCCTCCCGAAAGTCAAAATATAGCCAGCCAACCTAATGGGCGAGGCGAAGCCATTGAGATGTTAAATTGCTTGCGCATTACCGATTTAGCACAAGTGGCAGGCGCACTTTTACCAACAAAATTTGTGGCAGTAGGCGAATTGCCTCAAACATACCAGTGGACTCAATCAGTTTATAAAAAAATACAACCAAATTCTTTTCAAATTATTAGTGGGCTTTCTGAATGGAAAAACTAACATATTACGAATGAAAAAAATATTTTTTAAACCAATTATTGTTTGCTTGTTTTTGTTTACAGTTACCGTAAATGCTCAAAATCAAAATTTTCCACATATTAAAACTTATGGGTTTGATTATATTCGCTTTAGCGATAATAACGGTGAATTTATTGATAACCTGAAGTGGCTTGCTAATCGTCATGATTGGATTGTTGGTACAAAAGCATTATGGCCCTCACAAGGGGTTGATTATTTAGATGCACTAACGTATAATACCATAAAAGAAGCAAATCCTGATGTTAAGATAATGAAGTACCTTCCTTATCATAGCATTGCACCAACCACACAGGTTTGGCTTGAGAATTGGGCTGTTAATAATGGCTACAACCCAGAAGATTTATACTACCATTACGATGTTGATACCCCCGTGCGCATTGTGGCAAGTGAATATACGTCAGCATCAGGAACTGCCGGAGTTGTTAGCATAGAGCAGACAAACCCGGCAATTGTAGAATTAATTGAACGACATGACCTGCCAGCAGGGGCAAAATTAATAATGACAGATATTGACGGCAGCACGCATCCTGTTGATAGCATTACATATTTAGTATTGCCCGTTCAAGGGCAGAGGTATAAATACTACCTCTATACAAACGATGCTTCGCCACAGCCTGTAGATGGTACAGGTTTTCCTGAGTTTATAGGAGATTGGGCTTATACAACTGCAGACAGTGGGGTTGTTGTTGTACCGGGCTACCCCAATGGGTGGGCACCCACCAAATTTGACTCTCGGTTAAGGGTGCGTTGGAATCATGGATGGGTAGGTATCAACCCTTCCTCACAAACCTTTCGTAAAGCGTATCAGGCATTAGCACTCTACGTTATTACCCTCGAAGGCACCAACGATACTTTTGCCGATGGCTTGTTTTTAGATACGTTTGAAGGACTTGCTAATCAACTCCCAACCGGATATACAAGTTTTATGGAAAACACGGTTGAGCTTAAAGAGGTAGGAACAAAAGCAGAAATTTACGAAAAAGTACACGAAGATTTGGCAACATCAGCCAATGAACTAAGAAATTTCTTAATTCAAGAAACAGGAAACGCAGACTTTAGATTGCATGCCAACCCTGCGGTTCCACGTTATATCTACAACACCTTTAGCAGCTTGTTTAATGAAGAATACCGCAGTTATCTGATGGATTTATCCATAGAATACCTTGTAACAACAACTACGTCAGCAAATGAAATTACTTATTTGCAGCAAATTTATGACGACATGGATGATGGAAGGTTATTTTTTATACGTAGCCAAACAAACTTTGCTCCGCCAAAAACTATTCCATTTGCATACATTCAATTTACGTTAGCAACGCATTATTTAATCAACCATGAAAATGTCCACTTTATGTTTCATTATGGCAATGCAGGCAATTACGGAGGGTATCCTTACGGAGACCCTAAGCTAACCCATTGGCATCCCAATATGGGAGTAAACATTCGTAAGCCGGTTAAACGAGCAGAAGCCGACTACTGGGGAGAAACGAACACTGACCGCTTTTTTATATTTGCACAAGGCGATGACTATACAATTTTGGGTAGAGAGTATAGTGACGCATTGGTATTATCAAAATTTGCCAAAGTTGGCGGTTGGGCTAATATTGGCAATAACCCAACCACTCATAATTTAGGAGGCGAATATTATCCCTTACTGGTCGATAATAGCAATGGGCCAGCAATTACTAGCATAACTTTGGGCAGCAGCGAAGGGGTTATATTACTTAAATCTCCAGTAGGCGTATTAGGCATTAATACCGAGTTAGATAATAAAATTCAAGTCTATCCTAATCCTGTAAAAAATATACTCACCATCAATTCTTTAGAACAACCTATCGAAAGTTATAAAATATACACTATAAATGGGCAAGTAGTACAATCAAATTCTTTGGTAACTAAAAATCAACTAGATATATCCTCCTTAATTTCCGGAGTTTACTTGTTAGAATTTACATCAAATAATGAAAAACAAACCATAAAATTTATAAAAGAATAGAACAGAAACTTGACAACTAACTACACAACATTGAATCAACTATTTTAAAATAAATGAATTGCTACAACTAATGAAAAAAATATTTTTTAAATCAATTATTGTTTGCTTGTTTTTGTTTACAGTTACCGTAAATGCTCAAAATCAAAATTTTCCGCATATTAAAACCTTTGGGTTTGATTATGTGCCATTGAATGATCGCTTAGACGAGGCAATATGGTTGGCTCAGCACCACGATTGGATTATAGGCGGTGGTGGAGACTGGGATGCTTCACTTTATAATACCGTTAAAGAGGCAAACCCACACACTAAAATCATGTCCTATTTGGCATACCATAGCATTAGCCCAGATAATATGGCTTGGATGGAAAATTGGTGTAGCAATAATGGGTATAATCCTGAGGATATTTATTACCACTACCATACCGATACCGAAGTAAAGATACTTAACGGAAGTTATATAGCGGTACCAGGATATGGTACTAATGGCAGTGCCGCCACACTTGCAGAAGCACGTGCACGTGTTCGTTGGAATGGCGGCTGGGTAGGCATTAACCCATCCTCAACAGCTTTTAGGAGGGCATTTGAAGCATTGGCATTGGATAGGTTGGCTGTTACAGGGCTAACCAATACTTATTTAGATGGCTTGTTTCTCGACACTTTTGACGGAATGGCAAATAGCGGATTTTGGACCAGTCGTTTAGAAAACACCATTGAACTAAATCCAGATAGCACTTTAAGTGTAGAAGAGGTATATACAGTAGTTCGTAAGGATTTAACGGATGCAAAAATGGAGCTTGAAGCATTTCTAAAACAAAATATAAACAGCTCATTTGTAATTAATGTTAATGCAGCAGACGTAGATATGATTTACCATTGGGTACCTGATGTTTATATGGATTACCGTGATGCAACCATGCATTTGTCAATAGAATATTTAATAACAAGCACTAGCAACACAAACCGTATTCCACGGTTTGTGCAGGCTTATGACGATATGGAAAATGGGCGTGAGATGTTTATCCGTAGCCAAACTAATTTAGCACCTCCAACAGAAATACCATACAATTTTACAGGGTTTATTTTAGCCTCACATTACCTGATAAACCACCCGAACGCCCATTTTATGTACCATGTTGGAAATGCCGGAAACTACGGAGGATACCCTTACGGCAATTTTAAAACAACCCACTGGCATAAAAATATGGAAATAAATATAGGAGTGCCTATTGCAAAAACAGGTACTGACTATTGGGGAGATACGGATACAAACCGTTTTTATGAATTTGCAAGTGGTAGCGGATACAAAGTGTTGGCAAGAGAGTATTCTTACGCACTTGTATTAGCCAAATTTGGCAGTGGCGGCTGGGACAATATTGGCAATAACCCAACAACCCTTGATTTAGGAGGCGAATATTATCCTTTACTGGCCGATAACACCAATGGACCAGCAATTACTAGCATAACTTTGGGCAGCAGCGAAGGGGTTATATTACTTAAATCTCCAGTAGGCGTATTAGGCATTAATACCGAGTTAGATAATAAAATTCAAGTCTATCCTAATCCTGTAAAAAATATACTCACCATCAATTCTTTAGAGCAACCTATTGATAGCTTTAAAATATATACCATAAACGGGCAGGTAGTACAGTCCGATTCTTTAGTAATGGTAACTAAAAATCAACTAGATATCTCCGCCTTAACTGCCGGAGTTTACTTGTTAGAATTTACAGTAAATAGAAAAAAACAAACCATAAAATTCATAAAAGAGTGAATAAATGAAAAATTTCAAAAAAAATACACAGTTACTATTATTGGCAATAGTTATCATACTCGTTTTTACGGTTAAAAGCAAAGCCCAGGATGAGCACCCTCCTTTATTTGACCAGTGGGAAAGCAATATGACCCAATGGGGAGAGCATTGGGGCGTTTATTTGCAAACATATAACCCTCCTACAAATGGAGGTATGAACGAGCAAGAAGGAATTTATTATGATGCGCAACGTATTTATTTTCAAATAGCAGATTATACAGGGCAAGCCGAACCATGGAATGCGTATGCCCAAGAAGCCGAGCGTGTTTATAGAGTTTATTTAAATGCCCGATTTAATAATAATGGCAGCATCCCTTGGTTCACTCAAGGATGGAGGCGGTTTTCCCATGGCATAAGAATGGATGCAGAGCGAACAGATGACCCTATATCTGACGAAGGTGTTTTAAGAATGCGTGATAATGGCTCTTATGCTAATGTATTGATTACTAGCTATAGAGAAGCCTGGCATCATGAGAGGCGTTCTCGCGAAATTGCCTATATGATATCAGCCCATGTAAATGCCGAAAAATTTGGTCTTCCACGGCAGGAAGAGGCACTTGCTCATTATGTTACTATGGCTATGAAACATTTAGATGAATGGATTACAGAAACTTATGCGAACATCGATAATCATAGACTGTCACCTTTTATGGTAGCACTGGCTTCCGAAGCACTTATTGAGTTTTATGAATGGGAAGTAGCAAATGAACGAGACCCACAGGCACTTTTTACACACCCTGCTGTTGCCTATAACCCTACACGAACCATAACTGAGGCTATACAGCAAATAGCATATAATATGAGATATACATCTACCGTAGAAAGTGGAGCTAATGCCGGTAAACCAATGTGGGTAGAAGACATGGGAGGTACCAATAATAATTGGGACGACACAGGTGGAACAGGCTATTCAACCTTACGCTATGAGAGCATTAACCATGCAAGACCAACCCCTGTGCTTAACTTGTTAATTTGCCCCTTATACGCCTGGGTATATAAACAAACAGGTGATATAGACTATATAAATATAGGAGATAAACTTTGGGAATCGGGCATGGCATTATCAAATGTAGGCTGGAATACCAAAATTTTTAACCAAAACTACCGCTGGAGTTTTGATTATATTAAATGGAGAAATGAAGGGATGGTACTAAGTACAGGTATTGAAAATATAAGTGAAGTAAGCACTTATCCCAACCCTGTAAAAAACATACTCACCATCAACGCTTTAGAGCAACCAATCGAAAGTTATAAAATATACACTGTAAATGGGCAGCTAGTACAATCAGATTCTTTGGTAACTAAAAATCAAATAGATACCTCCTCCTTAACTGCCGGAGTTTATGTATTAAAATTTACATCAAATAAGAAAAAACGAACCGTAAAATTTATAAAAGAATAGAGTAAATAAATGAAAAATTCTAAAAAATACACACAGTTACTATTATTGGCAATAGTTATCATACTCGTTTTTACGGTTAAAAGCAAAGCTCAGGATGAGCACCCTCCTTTATTCGACCAATGGGAAAGCAATATGACTCAATGGGGAGAGCATTGGGGCGTTTATTTGCAAACATATAACCCTCCAACAAATGGAGGTATGAACGAGCAACAAGGGATTTATTATGATGCACAACGTATTTATTTTCAAATAGCAGATTATACAGGGCAAGCCGAACCATGGAATGCGTATGCCCAGGAAGCCGAACGTGTTTATAGGGTGTATTTAGATGCTCGATTCAATTACAATGGTACTATTGATTACTACGTTCATGGATGGAGGCGGTTTTCTCATGGCATAAAAATGGATGCAGAAAGAACGGGTGATTCTATATCTATTGCTGGTGTAAAAAAAATGCGTGATAATGGTGCGTATGCATACGTATTGACTTCTAGCTCTACCGAAGGTTGGTATGAGGAGTGGCTTTCTCGAGAAATGGCCTATATGATATCTGCGCATATAAATGCTGAAAAATTTGGACTTCCACGGCAAGAAGAAGCACTTGCGCAGTATGTTGCGATGGCTATGAAACATTTAGATGAGTGGATAACAGAGACCTATGCTAATTCTGTTCATAGACTATCACCATTTATGGTAGGACTAACTGCCGAAGCGCTCATAGAATTTTACGAATGGGAAGTGGCAAATGGGCGTGACCCATCAGCACTTTTTACGCATCCTTCCGTTGTATATAATCCTACACGCACTATAACAGAGGCATTAACACAAGTTGCATACCATATGAGATATACAGCAACAGTAGAAAGTGGTGTTAATGCTGGTAAACTTATGTGGGTGGAAGATGTAGGAGGAACAAATTACCCTTTTAATGATGAAGGAGGAACAGGTTATTCGGCCTTACGTTATGAAAGTATCAATAACGCAAGACCATCTCCAACACTTAATTTATTAATTTGTCCCTTATACGCCTGGGTGTATAAACAAACTGGTGATATAGACTATATAAACATAGGAGATAAACTTTGGGAAGCAGGTATCGCATTAGCAGATATTGCTTGGAATACTAAAATCTATAACCAAAACTACCGATGGAGCTTTGATTATATTAAGTGGAGAAATGAAGGATTGGTATTAAGTACAGGCATTGAAAATATAAGTGAAATAAGCACTTATCCCAACCCTGTAAAAAATATACTCACCATCAACGCTTTAGAACAACCAATCGAAAGTTATAAAATATATACAATAAACGGGCAGGTAATACAATCAGATTCTTTGGCAACTAAAAATCAAATAAATATATCCGCCTTAACTCCCGGAGTTTACTTGTTAAAATTTACATCAAATAAGAAAAAACGAACTGTAAAATTTATAAAAGAATAGGTAACTATTCACCAAAAAAAACATAGCCACCACCCGTCAGATGGCGGGCAAAGAACCACAAAATAATAACTTAAGGCACATAACTTTTTGTGAAACTTGGAGACTTCGTGCCCTAGTGGCTAAAAATGAACCTTTAATGGGTGAATAGTTACAAGAATAGAATAAAAACCAAGCCATTTTTTATGGCTGAACTTAACTTTTTAATACATAATTTATGCGTACATATACTAAATCCTTGAGCATTGTTTTTTTGATGATATTGTTTATATCATGCAAAAATGCCACAACAGAAACCAGTAAAGCTACAATAAATAACACAGTTGATAACTGGGTACGCATAGGCCCTGGTGGTGGCGGAGGCACATTTATGCCTACTTTTTCGTACGTAAACTCCGATAAGTTTTTTATCAGGTGCGATATGACAGGCGCCTACCTAACCAACGATGGAGGCAAGTCCTACGATCAAATCAATTTTCCCAATGGGGCCTATTCATTTGCCTACGATCCCTTGGATTCAAACATCGCATATATTGGCTCCAGAGGGCTCAATAAATCATTGGATGGAGGCAAAACTTGGCATAGAATTTTTCCCTTTAAAGAAGACATTATTAAGGAAGTGTTTATTGGCGACCATGCCGATTTTGGCATTATTACAAAAAAAACCTCATTGTATAACATTTATGCCGATGGCGGGAGTACTATTCATGGTGATTATCCGGTTGTAAAAAATATTAGGGTTGACCCCAACGATAACAGCTACCTGTATTTTAGCCTGCATAATTACTTTTTTTACACCCACGATGGAGGTAAAAGCTGGAACAGAATGGAATTAGAAAGTGATATTGACTTTATCTACACCAACGCTACAAACTTAAAAAATGAAGTGTATGTGTTTACAAGCACCAATTTAAATGTAATTGATAAATCTACCTGGGCAAATACTTCAAAAAGTTTTCCAACTAAAATGCAGCCCGCATTTTCAGTTGCAGGCGGGGTGTTGAAAAAAGAAGGGAGTGTTGTTTTTTATGCGTTAAACTACGATGAAACAGTAAGTAAAAATCAAAGACAAGCACCTTCTACACTTTGGGTATCGTACGATATTGGCAAAAGTTGGCAACAAAATACGGAAGATATTATTATAAATGCTCAAAACCCAATGCCTACCTACAGAAAACTATCAGTGGCTGAAAACGATGCGGCTCATGTGTATTTGATAGCCCATAATTATAAAGAAAAAAAAGCAGATGGAACATTTGCCCATTGGGTAGGTGCCTTAAAGTCTGCCGATGCCGGAAAATCATGGGCATGGGTATGGAAAAGTGGAGGAGGCTCTGGAACATACGGAATACTGGATGGTGCTGATGCACCAAATATAAAAGATGCCTGGATTCATAAAGCCTTTGGCAGCGATTTTCACCTATTATTAGATGTTGGCATAGCACCCAATAATGGGAATGAGGCAATAGTAACTGATTTTTACCGCAGTATGAAAACAATAGATGGCGGCAAAACATGGACGGCAATTTATAGCACAGAGCAGCCTGACGGAAGCTATGCAAGCAATGGCTTAGATGTAACCACTACCTATGGCATACACTTTGATCCTTTTGATAAAGACCACCTGGCAATTAGTTATACAGACATTGGTTATCATCACTCGTATAATGGAGGCAAAAGCTGGATCAGGTCAACAACTGGTATTCCTGTAGAATGGAGAAACACCTGCTATTGGATGGCGTTTGACCCCGAGGTAAAAGATAAAATATGGTCTGTATGGTCGTATAAGCACGATTTTCCTCGAGGAAAAATGACAAGAAACCCTCACTGGAAAGAGAAAGGAAAAGGCGGAGTGGCCATATCGCTTGATGGTGGTAAATCATGGACACCCTCCGTGGAAGGTATGGGGTTCGATTCTCCTTCAACATCTATTGTATTAGATAAAAACTCTCCGGTAGGTAACAGAACACTTTATGTATCGGTGTATGATAAGGGGGTGTTTAAGTCTGTAGATGATGGTAAAACCTGGGAGCTGCGCAATAATGGAATTGACGGAAGCCTGGCCGCATTTGAGCTAACACTTCAGCCCGATGGTACATTGTTTTTAGTAACAAGCCCTATACCACAGCATAAAAATGGAGAGCAGGGCAGAGAAATGTTTATGGGGGCTGTGTATAAATCTACCGATGGTGCCGCCACTTGGGTTAGGCTAAATATTGGAGAAAAAGTATTGTTTCCCAACGGGTTAGCCTACGACCCCAATAACCTTAACCGACTTTACCTGGGGGGCTGGTCTGATATTTACCTCAGCGATTTTATAGGGGCCGAATTTGTTGAGGCTACCGGAGGAAATGAACGACTGGATTTGGAAGGGGGCATTTGGATGTCGGAAGATGGAGGAGAGACCTGGCAATCTGTTTTTGACAAAGAGTATTATGTATATGATGTAACAGTAGATGCTGCTAACCCAGGCAGGGTATATGCTAATACGTTTAATCAGGGTGCTTACCGTAGCGATGATTATGGGCAAACCTGGCATAAGCTAAAAGACTATGATTTTCACTGGGGGCATCGTGTAATAGTGGATGAAAACAATCCTGAAAAGGTTTATTTAACCACATTTGGGGCAAGCGTTTGGCATGGAACCCCAGTGGTTGAGTAGAGTGTAAAAAAGTTACTTCAATATATAAAAGCACGCAATCAAACTAACCTTATGAAAAACCTATTTTACCTGTCATTTTTATTTCTACTTGCCTGTACGGCTAAAGTGAAAGAAAAAACAGCCCCACAAAGGCCTAATATTCTTTTTATTATGACAGACGACCACGCCAAAAAGGCGATGAGCATTTATGATAGTTCATTAATTAAAACACCAAATTTAGACAGGATTGGCAATGAAGGTATTGTTTTTAACCACTCTTATGTAACCAATTCAATTTGCGGGCCAAGTCGGGCTGTTTTTCTTACAGGTAAATACAGCCATGTTAATGGATTTGTTGATAATGCAAGCACATTTGATGGCTCGCAAATGACTTACCCTAAAATTTTGCAAAAGCATGGGTATTACACTTCGGTTATTGGTAAATGGCATTTAAAAAGCGTGCCACAAGGGTTTGATTATTGGAACGTACTTATTGGCCAGGGGCAATATTATAACCCTGACCTGATAAATATGGGAGATACCATACGATATACAGGCTATGCTACCAATATTATAACCGACCTTGCCATTGAGGCCTTGGAAAATCGAATCCCAAAAGATAAGCCCTTTTGCCTGATGGTGCAACAAAAAGCCCCTCACCGAAACTGGATGCCCGATACAACCCATTTAACAGAGGAACAGGTTTACCCTTTGCCCGACAATTTTTATGATAATTATGAAAATCGTATTGCGGCCGCAGAACAGGATCAGTCCATTGACAGAATGTTTATGTCTATAGATATGAAATTAGACCCTGAACGAGTGAAAGAAACTGGGTCAGGTGGCTCTCCTGCTAATTTCGATGTAACGTCAGATTGGAGACGCAATCGAGATCGCATGACCGAGCAGCAGCTAAAAGCCTGGGATAAATATTACATGCCTTTAAGCAACGATTTCTTTTCGAAAAAACTGAGTGGAAAAGAGCTAACAGAATGGAAATACCAACGGTATATGAACGATTACCTCAAGTGCATACAGTCGGTGGATGATAATGTGGGACGATTGTTGGATTATTTAGAAGAAAAAGGGTTGCTGGATAATACCCTGATAGTTTACACCTCCGACCAAGGGTTTTACCTGGGCGAGCATGGGTGGTACGATAAACGATTTATGTACGAAGAATCATTTACCATGCCTATGGTAATGCGATACCCCAAAGTAATTAAGCCAGGTACAGTAAATAACGATTTGGTACTTAACCTAGATTTTGCGCCAACAATACTGGATTTGTTAGGTATTGAAACCAACGAACCGTTTCAGGGAAAATCGTTGGTGCCGTTAATGGCAGGCGAAAAAGTAAAAAAATGGCGAGAAGGTATTTATTACCATTATTATGAATACCCCCATGGTTGGCATAGCGTAAAACGGCATTATGGAGTTAGAACAGAGCGGTATAAACTCATTCATTTCTATAATGATATAGATACTTGGGAGCTTTTTGACCTTGAAAACGACCCAACTGAAATGCACAATATATATGATAAAGCCAACCCCGAGTTGATTGCAAGCTTAAAAGCACTATTAGAAAAACTTCAGAAAGAATATGGAGACCCCATTTCGGATAAAACTTAATAACCAGTGTTACACAAAAACAAAATAAAAACCGTCAATGGTAGGGAGGAACGACCGAAGCCTGCCTGCTGGCAAGGCAGGCAATCTGCACTTATAGTGCAAAAAGACAGATTGCTTCGTTTCTTCTCCGTAGTTAAACTACGAAGGAGAAGCTACGCTACCATTGACAGATTAAAAAGGGGATGCCCCAGAACAGATCTGGCAAAGTACATAAAAAGAACGTTTCCCCGCACTTGTTGCAGGGTCTCCATTTTTAAGGACGGGGCAGGACATATTTTCTGTCATCTTCCTACGCTGATCCGCCAACTGGTCGGATTCCGCTCTCGCAATGACGTGAGTTGTTTTGTGTAACATCAGTAAATAACTTTTTAGTAGGTAAAAACAGCCCCTAAAGTATAAAGATTTAATTTTTATGAAAAAGAATAAAAGCAACTTATTTAGTGTCTCTAAGAAAACAGACGATTTTTGTCAAACAGGATTATTTTGGATGAAATTTATAGCATCAACAGGATTCTTTTTTCTTTTAACAGCCACTATTTTTTCTTGTTCACCAAAGAAAAACGCTGCTAAAAAACCCAATATTATCTACATTTTAGCCGATGATTTGGGCTATGCAGAGCTAGGCGTTTATGGCCAGGAAAAAATTGAAACGCCCAACATAGATAAATTAGCGGAGAGCGGTATGCTGTTTACCCAACACTACTCAGGAGCTCCGGTTTGTGCGCCTTCCAGAAGTGTACTGCTTACCGGAAAACACGGTGGGCACACCAGAATAAGAGGCAATGATGAGTGGGATGCACGAGGCGATGTATGGAATTATATGGCTATGCTCAAAGATTCTACCCTTGAAGGCCAGCGACCCTTACTCCCAGGCACGGTTACCATAGGCAGCCTGCTTCAGCAAGCGGGGTATAAAACAGGCCTTATAGGCAAATGGGGGCTTGGTGCTCCTCACACAGAGGGTATTCCTACCAAACAGGGCTTTGATTTTTTTTATGGCTACAATTGCCAGCGGCAGGCACACACCTATTATCCCACACATTTATATAAAAATGAAAATCGAGTGTACCTTGATAATGACATTGTTCCTCCCCATACCTCTTTAGATGTAGGAGCCGATCCATACGACCCTGCAAATTATAATAAATTCAATTTAAATGATTATGCACCTGATTTAATGTTTTCTGAATTAACCCAGTTTGTTAATGATAACCAAGACAACCCCTTTTTCCTTTATTGGGCTACTCCAATTCCGCATGTGCCTTTGCAAGCCCCAAAGGAATGGGTAGATAAGTACGTAGCTAAATTTGGCGATGAAACCCCATACAATGGAAGTGAAAGTCTATACCCGTACTTTCCAAACAGGTATCCACGTGCTTCCTATGCAGCAATGGTTTCTTACCTTGATGACCACGTAGGTAAACTGGTACAGCAACTTAAAGACCTTGGGCTCTATGAAAATACATTAATTATTTTTACCTCAGACAACGGCCCTACTTATGCCGGTGGTGCCGATTCTAAATGGTTTAACAGTGCCAAACCATTTAAAATTGACAGGGGTTGGGCAAAAGGATATACCCATGAAGGCGGAATACGTGTACCTATGATTGCCGCCTGGCCGGGTAAAATTAAACCCGGAACAACAACCAATCACATTTCTGCATTTTGGGATGTGCTGCCTACATTATGCGATATTGCCGGTGCTAAAACCAATTACTCAACAGATGGAATTAGCTTTTACCCAACATTAGTGAGCGATTCAACACAAGCCGAACATGAGTTTCTCTACTGGGAATTTTCGGCCTACAACGGGCAACAAGCTGTGCGTATGGGTAAATGGAAAGGCCTTAGGCTAAATATGCAAGAAGGCAATATGGATATTGAGCTATTTAACCTGGAAGAAGACCCAAGAGAACAAAACAACTTGGCTGAAAAATATCCTGAAATGGTAGATGAAATTGCAAGAGTGATGGCAGCCGAGCATGAAACTCCTGAAATAAAGAGTTTTTACATTAAGGGAATAGATAATATGAACGATTAATAAATAATATAAATATGAAAAAATCTTTAAAAAAACGAACACAAGGAAGTTGGGCAAACTATGCACTCATACTTCTATTAAGCCTGTTTATTACAACTTCTTTGGCACAATCTCGAGGAAAGGTGCTGCAATCGCTTAAATTCCAAAGCCAACTGTTAGATAGCGCAATCAATTACTCCATCTACCTACCGGCATCTTATGGCAAAGATGCCACAAAAACATACCCGGTATTTTATCTTTTGCATGGCTATACCGATAACGAAACCGCTTGGGTAAACAAAGGCTGGGTAGATCAGGCAGCCGACCAGGGTATTATAGCAGGCCAAGTGGAAGAAATGATTATTGTAATGCCCGATGGAGGTCTTTTATGGTACTTAAACCAACCTAATGGTAAGTTTAATTACGAAGATATGTTTATCGAAGAGCTTATTCCATTTATAGATAAAACCTACCAAACCAAGCCTGACCGAAAATACAGAGCTATTGGCGGCCTGTCAATGGGTGGCTTTGGCGCCTTGGGTTATGCTATGCGCCACCCCAATGTGTTTGGTGCTTGCGTAGCTTATAGTTCGGGTATAAGGCCCGATGATGAAGCTGTATTAATCCCTCAAAATAGGTTTGATCGCCTGTACGAGCCTATGTACGGCAAAAATGTACAAGGAAAAGACCGCCTCTCTAAACACTGGAACGATAATAACCCACTCTATCTGGCAAAAAAACTTTCTGAAGAGCAATTAAATACAACCGATTGGTATATCAGTTGCGGGGATGATGATTTTTTATTTTATGGGAATATTATGCTGCATAAAACCTTTAGAGACAGGAAAATTAAACATGAATTTAGAGTGTATGACGGAGGCCATAATTGGAATTACTGGCGACCCTATATTGGCGAAGGGTTAAATTTTATTACCACCTCATTTAGAAAAGATATATAGCTTTTAACCTGCTTAAACGTCATCGCGAGGCACGAAGCGATCTCTAATTTTGAACATTCAAAGTCGAAACTGACAGGCTTCCTCTTCACTATTTGGCTTGAAAACTTAACTAAGAGTCCACTCCGAAAACAGGCAATTTTCACAAAAAGAGACTTTTTTGGTTTTGGATGTTTTCGGAGTGGACTCAACTAAACAACATTGATTAAGGAGTATAAAAAAAGAGTATGGCATTTAACAATTTTATTAAAACAATTACATCAACCGTTTGGGTGTGCATTATAGGTGTTTTTTTAACGCAGTTTGCATGGGGGCAATCCAATATAAAATTTGATATTGTATTAACCGGAGGCAGGGTTATTGACCCCGAAACAGGACTGGATGCAGTAAAAAACGTAGGGATACAAAATGGACGTATTACCGAAATTTCAGATAATTCATTAATTGGCCATGAAAATATTGAGGTGTCGGGGCTTGTAGTAGCACCGGGGTTTATCGATTTGCATGTTCATGGCATTGGCAATAAAGAGCAGGAATATCAGGTGCATGATGGCGTAACTACTGCGCTGGAATTGGAATGGGGAGTGGGCTTTTTAAAAGAATGGTATGCCGCCAGAGCCTCCAAAGCCCTTATTAATTATGGGGCAAGTGTTCCATGGTACTTTAGCAGGCTTAAAACAATGCGTGAAGAGGATACAAAAGTATCGGAGTTTAGAGAATCGACCTCGGGAGGAAACTTTAGCTTTGCTAAATCATTTTCCTATGCCGCCTCTTCTTTTAATAAGGAACTATCCGCAAGGCAAATTGCTGAAATGCTGGCAAATATCAAAAAATCATTAGCCGATGGTGGCGTGGGCATTGGCAATCCAATAGGCTATGTGCCCGGTGCAACCAGAGAGGAAATATTTAGACTTTACCAGTTGGCAGGAGATTTACAAGCACCCGTTTTTACACATGTTCGTAAAGGAGGGGCAATGGCAGTTCAGCAAGTAATTTCGGATGCCGTACTTACAAATGCGCCATTACATATTGTGCATATTAATAGTATGACATTGGGCGAAATTGAACTTGCCATAGAAATGGTGAACACAGCACAGAAAAGAGGATTTGATATTACCACAGAACTTTACCCTTACACCGCAGCTTCTACTGATATTTCCTCAGTCCTTTTTAATGAAGGTTGGCAAAGTAGGTTCGGCATGAGTTATAACGATTTGCAGTGGGTTACCACAGGGGAAAGACTGACAGAGAAAACGTTTAAAACATATAGAAAAGAGGGAGGCACGGTGATTATGCACATGATGAAACCTGCATGGATTCAGGCAGGAATTTCATCCGCAGGCACTATCATCGCTTCCGATGGTATGCCCTATGCCAAATTGGCTCACCCAAGAACTGCTGGTACTTTTTCCAGAGTTTTGGGTAAATATGTTAGAGAAGACAACGTGTTAAGCTTAGCAGAGGCCATTAATAAGATAACATTTCTGCCGGCAAAAAGGCTTGAAAAAATTGCGCCAATAATGCGGTTTAAAGGAAGAATACAAGTAGGAGCTGATGCAGATATTACCATTTTTAACCCCGCAACTATAATTGATAAAGCAACTTTTGAAAAAGGCTTGGAGTTTTCTGAAGGCATTCGCTATGTGATGGTTAATGGTGTTTTTGTTGTTAAAAAAGGCAAAACTGTGGAAGGCGTTTTCCCAGGTCAGCCAATTTATGGAAAATATAAAAAATAGAAAAATTTAAAATTAAATAATTAGACAGATGAAAGTACATATTAATTTATTATTAGTGGTGTTTCTTATTGTAGCTGCAAGGTGCACTCAAAAAACAAGCTCGTCTTCAGAAAACGAAAACACTACAGAAGCGAGCGAAACCTACACAATGGACGATTTTAAAACCATGAAAAAGATTGATTCTCATGTACATATTTATACAGAAGGCACCACAATAATGGACTTGGCGCGAGACTATAACTTTCGCCTGTTAGATATTTCTGTAGATGTACCTAGTTACCCTGCTGTTGAAAAACAGGTAGCCATTAGGGCAAAACACCATGCAGACGAACCCGACTTAATCGCGTTTAGTACGGCATTTACCTTAACTGGCTGGGACAGTGAGGACTGGGCCGACCGTGTAATCGATCAACTCAGCAAAGACTTTGAAAAAGGAGCTAACTCTGTAAAAATTTGGAAAAACATAGGCATGGAAGCCAAAGATAAAGACGGCAACCTGATTATGATTGATGATCCAAAATTTGACCAAGTTTTTAAGTTTATAAAAGACCAGGGTAAGGTATTGCTAAGCCATGCGGGCGAACCCAAAAACTGTTGGTTGCCACTCGACTCAATGACGGTAAAAAATGATTATAATTATTTTAAAAGCCACCCTCAGTACCATATGTACCTGCATCCCGAATTGCCTTCCTATGAAGATCAGATAAAAGCGAGGGATAATATGTTGGCCAAAAACACTGATATACCTTTTGTGGCGGTTCATATGGCCAGCTTGGAGTGGAGTGTGGACGAAGCAGCCAAATTTCTGGATCGCTTTCCTAATGCCAGCCTCGATTTGGCCGAACGTGTAAGCCATACTCAGTACCAATCGCAACAAGATCGCGAAAAAGTGCGTAACTTTTTTATAAAATACCAAGATAGAATTCTTTATGCCACCGATTTTGGGCAGAAAGAGGAAACCGACCTTGAAGACCTGAAAAAATACATGATGGAAGTTTGGCTAAACGATTGGGCTTATTTTAATACAGAGGAAATGGTAAAAGTGCCCCAACTGGACGACCCTGTTAAAGGCCTAGCATTGCCCAAACAAGTAGTAGATAAGCTTTACCGCACTAACGCAGAAAAAATATTTGTAAATGCATGGAAAGAAAACTAAATAGTGTTTGTCTATAAATTCCAATATTGTCATTCATTCAAAATCAAGAACCTAATAACAATGATACCGTCATTCCTGCGTAGGCAGGAATCTGTAAATAGGGGGAAGTAGCATTTAGAATATAAAAATAGTAAAATTTAGACATTTGAAACTTTTACAACAACGCAGGTTTTAAAGACACTGACCCGATAGCTATCGGATTTATGGACAGACATTGTTTATTCACCCTAAAACAAACAAAAAATGAAACGAAGCACAGCATTACTTCTTTTTTTAACCTTTTTTAGCTCGATTAGTATGGCTCAGGAAAAATCAATTGACAACACCTCTCTTTTAGCAAAAAAAACAGCAGACTTTGAATTAAGCGGTGATGGAAAAGCCAATAGTTGGCAAAGCACACAATGGGTTAATATGGCACAGCGAAAGCAGTTAGATACCCCCATGGAAACAAAGTTTAAAGTACTCTATTCTAATAAAGGCATTTATTTTTTATTCTTTAGCCAGGATACCCGATTAGATGCCTCTATTTTAGAAGACAATAAACACCTGTGGACAGAAGATGTGGTAGAAGTTTTTCTATGGCCAGATACCTCCAAAGAAGCGTATTTCGAGTATGAGCTATCTCCACTTAATTACGAACTTCCCTTAATGGTTATGAATATGGGCGAGCAGCGGCATAGGTGGCAGCCGTGGTTTTATGAAGATGACAGAGCAGTTTTGCACCAAACCGCAGTGCAAGGAGGTAGCAAAGAAAGCGGTGCCAGTATTACAAGCTGGACAGGCGAATTTTTCATTCCGTTTTCATTGCTTTTGCCACTTGGGCAAATGCCCCCTGAACCCGGCACGGTATGGAAAACCAATATGTACCGAATGGATTACGTGAACAAAAAAGGAATGTATTGGTCGTGGCAAGCAATAAACAGTAGCTTTCATGAAATTCATAATTTTGGCACATTACAATTTGAGTAAAAAAATAGTTGCCTCATCAAATTTTGGCATTAATAGTTAAAAGTAATTGAGGTAAAACTAACAACTTTCACTTATGAAAATTTCCTATCAATTTTTAATCGCTTTCACCTGGTTTATAAACAGCAACCATCTGCTTACAGCACAAAAGCAATCGCAGCCCAACATTCTTTGGATTACCTGCGAAGACATTAGCCCCACGCTCTCCTTTTATGGCGATAGTACCGCCAGCACACCAACCCTTGATAAACTTGCTGCCGAAAGCCTTATTTACACCAATGCCTTTGCCACAGTAGGGGTTTGTGCTCCCAGTCGTTCTTCCATTATTACTGGTATGTACCCAATTTCTATTGGTACACATAATATGCGCACGGCCAAAGATTATAATGGTTGGGGGTTAAGAAAATACAATTTGCCTTCAAATGCCAAAGATATTAAAGGTAATAAAGTGCCATTATACTCTGTGGTTACCCCTCCTGAAATAAAATGTTTTACTGAATACCTTAGAGAGGCGGGGTACTATTGTACTAATAATGTTAAAACCGATTACCAGTTTGCTGCACCAGTATCTGCCTGGGATGCCAACAACGATAAAGCCCATTGGAAGAATAGGGCAGAAGGACAGCCCTTTTTTGCTGTATTTAATTTAGATATAACTCATGAGTCAAGAATTTGGCTCAATAAAGAACTGCCTTTAACCGTAGATAAGGAAACAGTACCTTTGCCACCGTATTACCCCGATAATCCGGTAGTTCGGCAGGATGTTGCCAGAAACTATTCCAATATTGAACTATTGGATAAGCAGGTAGCTGACCTTATTAAAGAAATTGAAGATGCTGGTTTGCTTGATAATACCATCATCTTTTTTTACAGCGACCATGGCGGGCCGCTTCCCCGAGGCAAACGAGAACACTACGATTCTGGATTAAAAGTGCCTTTTCTTGTACGTTTTCCTCACAGTAAAGCTGCCGGTCGGGTAGATGAACTTATCTCCTTTGTTGATTTGGCGCCAACAGTACTTTCGCTTGCAGGCATTCAAGTGCCTGATTATATGCAAGGCCGTGCTTTTCTTGGTACACACAAAAAAGCCGGCACCGCTCGAAACTATGTATTTGGCTCTGGCGATCGGTTTGATGATTACTCGGATCGCATACGTACAGTTAGGGATAAAAATTATTTATATGTAAAAAATTATTACCCCGAACTACCTGCTTATAAAGATGTAACCTACCGCAAAAATATAGATATGATGAATACGTTATTATCTCTTCGGGATAAAGATAGTTTAAAAGGGCCAACCGCTCAATGGTTTAAACCACATAAGCCAGCAGAAGAACTATATGACGTTAATGCCGACCCCTATAATATGCATAATATAATTAATGACTCCGCCTATGCCAATAAGGTAAAAGAAATGCGCACGGCCCTTGAAGATTGGTTAGCTACAGTTGGTGATAAAGGGGCTGAAGTTGAGCTGGATTTATTGCATAAGATGTGGCCTGGAGGGGTGCAGCCCGTTACCAGTTCGCCAATCTTAGAATATGTAAATGATAAAATTACAGCCTCCACTGGTACAGAAGGAGCCTCTCTTGTATATATTGTTAGCAAAAAACCATTAGAGCCTGGGTTAAATGCTGGCTGGCAGCTTTACCAAAATCCCATAAAGCTGCTTAAAGGAGAACGAGCGTATTTTATGGCTGCAAGAATTGGCTTTGCTGATAGCAAGGTGGTGGAATATATTAAGGGCATCTCTATTAATTGACCGAGATGTATAATGCAAGTAGCCTTGCTATGCTTTTATAATTTTCATTTTAACCTGTGCTTAGTGCAATTATTTCGAAAAATTCCACGGCTCTCCCACCCTAAAATCTTTTGCTAGAGCCTCCGAATGACGGTTTTGTTGTTTAACCCGCATTATTCATGCGATTAACTTTGTGTAGATGCCCCACGTGTCGCTTCGCAACCGCTAAAGCTAGTTCCTTCTCCGTAGTACTACGAAGGAGTAGCGGAGGAACAAGGCGTTAAAACACGAAGGTAATCTTGAGTCCACTCCGAAAACACCCAAAACCAAAAAAGTTTCTTTTGGCGACATTCTTATCTTTCTCAATTAGCTGAAAATCAAGCATTACCGAATCTCGAAAACCAAAAATCTCCTGCCTGCCAGTCAGGCACGGCATCCAAAATAACTCTTTTTTTGAAAATTGTCTGTTTTCGGAGTGGACTCAAAATTTACTTGTAAAAAGCAACTATTGCCCTCAATTTAGCTTACTCTCCTTGAAACTTATACCTAATTCCCCAACTGCCTCTTAGTATAGCCGAATCACCAATAATGGGGGCAAGCTCAATATGAAACCCGAAATTTTTTACTGCAAACGGGTATATATTTAACCCTATGGGAATAACTACTCCGGCAAAGGTTGTTATTCTTCCACCAAGCCCAGCATAAAACTCGTAGTAATCTTTGTTAAAAATATCATAAGTTACCACCGCTTCAAGAGTGGTATCATCAAAGTAATTAGTGTCTCTTAGAAAACACCTTGTTTTGTAACAACTACTGGAAATGTTGCCAGTTATCCGCCAACATTTTCTCTAACTTTGGGGTCTAATTTCTATTTGTTTCGAAAAAAGCCAGACAATCA
>JALSJD010000178.1 GCA_026989535.1 Cyclobacteriaceae bacterium | reverse complement strand
GGCTTAGCAAAACTGACAAAACAAGCAATAAACGTCACATAGTGACAAAAGAATGACAAAAAAGCTGACAAAACAAAGAACTGTCATAAGTGGCACAACTAACCAACTCTACAATCAAAACAAATAATCCAATAATAACAATAACTTAAACAAAAAAACAAAAAGTTGGCACGCGCCCTGCATTATTACAACCGAACACGAAGGATTACCCCGCAACTTGTCGTGAGATACTAAAGTGGTAAAAATTCGCGGTTTATTTAACGCATTAAGTTCTGGTTCATTTCCTATCAAATATAATGACCGAGCTTTAAAGCAAAATAACTTTTAAAAATAATAATCTTTGGAGATTAAAAAAATGAAAAAACAAGTACAAAAAGGTTTTACACTTATCGAGCTTATGATCGTTGTTGCGATTATCGGTATTTTAGCATCTATTGCGCTTCCTGCTTATCAGGATTATATTACTAAGTCTAAGTGGGGCGGGATTGTATCTGAAGTATCACCAGTTAAATTGGCTGTTGCTCAATGCTTACAAGATAACAACAATACAGCTGCTAGCTGTAATACATTTGCACAACTTGTTGATTATGGCGTAGCTTCTGCACCTACACCAAAAAATGCTGGCGCACTTGGTATTGGAACTGCTCTTAATACTGGCCCTTCAGCTGTTGCGATCACTGCAGGTGGCACAGGTCTTGTAAACTTGAATACAACTGGTGTTGCTGCTGTAGGAAGTTATATATACAGTGTTGATTCAGTTATGGATGCTAGTGGATCAAGAATTGAATGGTTTGCTACAGGTGCTGATACTCTTCCTGGTAAAATCTTAAAACAACGTTAATCCTAGCGATTTTCCAATATTAAAAGCCCAGATTGAACATCTGGGCTTTTTTACGATAATTATTCGGAATTACGATGCTAGAGCAAAATAAATATAGGACAGGCATAATCAAATCACCCTTTCTCAGCCGTTTATCCTACTCTGGATACCCAAAATAATATACCTCAAGCTCGACCCTTTATTCACCTACCATTAATTTACTGCCATTTATAATGCGTTTAATTCAATGCTACTAAGATAATAATCATGTTTAAAAATAAATTGAAAGCCTTCTTTATTCATTTTTTATTAAGCGCAGTTGCGGTTAGTTTAATTTTTTTAGCAGTTGTACTTGTATGGTTTCCCTCACCTTTTTTAGGGCTGACTAATTTTAAAGATGTTGCAACTATCATAATTGCAGTTGACCTTGTGCTGGGGCCGCTATTAACTTTTGTGGTTTTTAACCCAAAGAAGAAAAGTTTAAAAAAAGATTTAACCGTAATTGTTTCTATTCAAATATTTGCTTTATCATACGGAATTTATACCCTATTTTTAACTCACCCTGTTTATATTGCTTTTCACGATAATGCGTTTAACATGATTATTGCAAAGCAAGCCATGCCTGAAAAAGCTAAGTATGAGCAATTAAAAGTATCAAAGCTATCAAAGCCTACCTTCGTATATATGAAAACAGATAAAGAAATACGCGATAAACTGTTTGCAGATACCATTAATGGCGGTAGAGATGTTGAAGCTAATGCAGAATTTTATGAGCCCTATGCAGACAACCTCGAGTCTATTTTAGAGAACTCTCTGGATGCGGTTAAACTATTTGAGGAAAAAAACCTTACTGCTTCAAGTAAAGAGTTTTTAGAAGAATATAACGAACGTAAAAATGATTATGCTTACCTCCCTTTAATAGGTACAAGCCGTAATGCAATTATTGTAATAGATAAAAAGACGGCAAAAGTTGTTACTACAATTAATGATGACCCTTGGAAGTTTGCTAAAACCGAGTAAACGAAAACTAATAATAAATATATATATATGAGACCTTTGCACGAGAGTGCAAAAATCCCACAAAAATGGGATAATAGCATTTTACCCAACAGGTTCACAAAATGGCTTGGAAAAATATCAAACAGCAAAGTTTTGCCGATGATCTTGTTGTGA
>JALSJD010000177.1 GCA_026989535.1 Cyclobacteriaceae bacterium | reverse complement strand
ACTTGCACATTATGGATAGAAGAAAATTTCTATTTACATCTTCACTTACTGCAGGAATCGCACTGATTCCTAAACTATCTTCTGCAAAATTTATTACGGATAGCAATAAACCTCCGTTACCAGTAAAACCCCTAAGGCTTACAAAAGGAGATACTATTGGCCTAATAGCGCCTGGTAGTGGGGTAGGGCGAACGTCTTTTGAAAAAGCAATTAACACTATTAAAAAACTTGGATTTACGCCCCATTACACCAAAAATTTAAGAGTTAATAAAAGCTTTTTAGGAGGTACCGATCAGCAGCGAGTAGATGATATTCACTATATGTTTAGCAATACAAAAGTAAAAGGCATTTTATGTATAAGAGGAGGCTATGGAAGCAATAGGTTATTGCCAATGATAGACTATAAAATAATTAGTGCTAATCCCAAAGTTTTTATGGGCTATAGCGATATTACAGCATTACTATATGGTATTTATAGCCAAACGGGTTTGGTTTGTTTTCATGGGCCTGTTGGTATTTCTTCTTTTAATAAATTGGCAACCAATATTTTTACCAAAGAAATAATTAAAGGTAAAAATCAAATTATTATAAAAAGACCCGCAGAATGGGCTGAAAAGTTAGACCCTGCTTACAGTTTGATAAAAATAAAAGCCGGGGTTGCTCAAGGTAAATTAGTAGGAGGTAATTTAAGTGTATTGGTAGCACTCATTGGCACACCTTATGACATTGATTTTTCTGACAAAATTGTATTTTTAGAAGAAATAGGGGAGAAGCCCTATAAAATTGACAGAATGCTTACCCAATTAGTGCAATCGGGTAAGCTTAGCAAAGCCAAAGGGTTGGCACTGGGTGTTTTTAAAGCGTGTGATTATACGCCTGAAGATGAATCTTACGACACGTCATTATCCTTGCAGGAAGTGCTTAAAGATAGATTATCAGATTTGCAAATTCCTGTTATCTATGGCTTACCCTTTGGGCATATTCAGGATAATGCCACCATTCCTTTTGGCATAAAAGCTGAATTAGATGTTGGCAAAAGCAGACTAACCATTATAGAACCGGCAGTACTTTAATCGCAGGGCTTCCCTTGGGTCTAATTTCTCCCTACCTCGCAGAGAGGACTCTAGGCGAAAGGCAATTTCTTGGTGTTACTTTGAGCCTTGCTGCCTTACCCCAAACCCAGATTAATACCTTACTACCAAAATTGCAATTAGCAACTTTTTGTAGGCGCTCTAACAGTGTTTTTCCATTCCACTTCCTCATCCTTATACCAATTACATTAATACAACACATCCCCGGACATGTTCCGGGGTCTCCGTTTATTATTAAAAGGGGGATGCCGCAACAGGTGCGGCAAAGTGGGAATTATTAATCTTAGAAAATACTTTATACCATAAAGTCATCAAATAAATCTCTCCAAGTAGGATTCATCTCATTTATCAAGTTTTTCCATTCCACTCCCTCAGCCTTATATAAATCACATTAATACAACACATCCCCGGATATGTTCCGGGGTCTCCGTTTTTATAAAAGGGGGATGCCGCAACAGGTGCGGCAAAGTGGTAGTAATTATTAATCTCAGAAAATACTTTATATTATAAAGTCATCAAATAAATCTCTCCAAGTAGGATTCATCTCATTTATCAAGTTTTTCTTCCACAAACTACGATATTTTTTCACCTGCTTTTCTCTGTGCAAAGCTTCTTGCATATTACCAAATTCTTCATAATAGAGCAGCTTATTACAGTTGTATTTATAACTAAATCCTTTAGTTATTTTTTGTTTGTGTTCTTCAATTCTTCTTCCCAAATCATTTGTAAAACCTGTATAGAATACTGTATGATGTTGGTTTGAAATAATGTAGATGTAATATTTGTTCATTATAACTTACTAATGCTAATTTACAATTTCAGAACAACTGACCCATGAACATCATATAGAGATATAATTCACTGGTTATTAGCGTTGTAGTAAAAATCAATAGATTTGCAATAGGATTTAAGAATGATACCAACATGCCACAAACACGCCT
>JALSJD010000176.1 GCA_026989535.1 Cyclobacteriaceae bacterium | reverse complement strand
TATTTAAAAAATAATAAAAAGTATCATTTGGACACCGAGAGTTTAATGAAAATGTCTAAAATAGAAAAATGCTTAAAAAAATTATCAGTAGAAATAGTATACACTGCTGATAGATAAGCTATTGAAATATATGTTAAAACATAACAAATTGCTCAAAAACGGACAGGCTTACTCAGGACTTTTTTTACGTTTTGTAGCTTCGGTAAGTTTGTGCTATTTTGATATTTTTATAGTTCCAAATGCCTGCCCTTTAGCAAGGCGTTAGTTGTCTGCGACGCAAAAGCATAAAGTACAAGCATTTAAAGAATACTTTACCTCATACAAAAGTGGCAAAAAGGTGGGGGGTGTACTTATAAACAGCTCATCCGTCTGATAAATTCGCTTAATTTGTGAATAATCACTAAAATCATAAGAAAAATAATAATAGGTCAAAGTCATGAGTGGAATTTTAATTGTTGCAGTACTTCTAGTGTTAGTATTTTTAGTTCTTGTTGTCGTTAAAAAATCATCTAGTAAAGATGCCGATGAAGTATCTAACTTCCCATATATTAAGCGTGGTGTTTTATTCACCCCAGCAGAGCGTTCTTTTCTGGGAGTTTTAAATCAAGCAGTTGGTGATAAAGCTCAAATATTTGGCAAGGTTAGAGTAGCTGATGTAATAGAAACAAAAAAAGGAATGACACCAAGCGAACGACAAACGGCTTTTAATAAAATCTCTGCAAAGCATTTTGACTATTTGCTTTGCGACCTTAAGGATATTTCGGTTATTTGTGCAATAGAATTAAATGACAGCTCTCACAATACCAAAAAAGCACAAAAAAGAGATGCTTTTTTAATTGGTGCTTGTAAGTCAGCCAATATCCCTCTGTTGCAATTCAAGGCTAAATCAAGTTACAACATCAATGAAATTCAAGAGCAACTCAAACCGTGTTTATCTCCGTCTGAAGTAGAACCTGAAAATATGGTAGTAGAAAATAATACTGATAAAACGTGCCCTAAATGCTCTTCTTCTTTGGTTGTCAAAGAAGCTAAAAAAGGAAAAAATAAAGGTAATAAATTTTGGGGTTGTAGCTCATACCCAAATTGTAGGCATATCGAAGCAATAACTAGTTAAAACTGGAATTAAGGAACAGTATCTAACTGATAATATTAAAGAAAACTAACAAGTTGCTCAAAAACGGACTTGCCTACTCAGGGCTTCTAATTTGCGTTTTGTAGCTTCGGTGAGTTATTATTTTGTTTTGAGGTTTGCAGGTTTAAATCGGCAAGCCCTTTAGCAAGGCGTTATCTGTCTGCGACGCAAAAGCATAAAATTTAAACTTTTGAGTAATTCTCTTATTCACTCAGAAGCTAAGAATAATGTAGTATTAATTTATCTATTTAAGGAAAGAATAATGCCATTTACACCATTTCATATGGGCATAGGGATATTCACAAAAAGTGTACTTCAAGGTACATTCAGCCTAATGGTATTTGGCTGGGCACAAATAGTAATGGATATTCAGCCATTAGTAGTTCTGCTAACAGGTGAAGGACATCTGCACGGTTTCTCTCATACCTATGTTGGAGCAACGCTATTAGCAATATTTTCTGCATTTTCAGGAAAATATCTATCAGAACTTGGTTTATTAATTATAGGAATTTCTAAAAAATCAAATCCAATTAAAATTGCTTGGTGGGTTGTCTTTTTAAGTTCATTCATTGGCACTTTCAGTCATGTTCTTTTGGATAGTTTCATGCATACTGATGTTCAACCTTATTATCCAATTTCTCTAGAAAATAAGTTGTGGGGTTTGTTGAGCATTGAGCAAATACATAAGCTTTGTTTGTATAGTGGTTTATTTGGAGCAGGAATATACTACTTGGTACAATTTTATAATAAAAAAAGATAACAAGTTGCTTAAGTAATGGACAAGCTGACTCAGGGTTTCTATTTGCGTTTTGTAGCTTCGGTGAGTTATTATTTTTTTTTTGAGGTTTGCGGTTTTAATCCGCTTGCCCCTTAGCAAGGCGTTAGCTGCCCTTATCGGGAAATAG
>JALSJD010000175.1 GCA_026989535.1 Cyclobacteriaceae bacterium | reverse complement strand
TATGCGGTGGTGGAGGTGGTGGCGGAGGTGGTGGAGGCGGAGGCTCTACTACACCTCCACCACTCGTTAATTGTACTTGCGATAGAGAATGCAACCCCAATAGAAAAGAAATGATTGCCAAAGTGAGATTCCCTAGTACAACAGCTCTTCAAAGAGCTGAGGACTGGCCCCTTGGCAAACCTGAGATGCGCTTTGTGCAAATGAGGAATTGGGATACAAGCGTTGCCCAATTTATGGATGCTTCATTTACTAGCGGTAAACGAAAGGACTGGAAAAAAGGCAGATGGGTAACTATGAATAGGCAGTTTAATTATTGGAATTTAGAGGATAACGGAGATACAGAAGCTTATTTTGTATTTGAAGAAGATAACGTGCCCTGGGCATGGCAAACCTACGATAAAACATATACCCTCGTTTCTAAAATTAATGGCGATAATGTAATTGTACAGGACACTTGGACAAGCGCTAAAGGGCTTTCTGCTAAAGATTTAGGTGTTATGGATGCATTTTTCTGCGATAACACAACCCCTCCAACTATAATGAGAAGTTCCGACTTTGAATTTGAGTTAACACAATATTGATTAAACTAATTACCTAACAAGGCAAATTTACCTTGTTAGGTAATTCTATATATAACTTGCCCTTCTAAGATGAGAATTTATATAATATTACTTTTATTTCTGTTTGCTTCATTAAGTTCAATGAGCCAAATAAACCAAATTAGTGTGGGTTTGGGCAGAGCCGATCAATGGGTTTCATCAAGCTATACCTATGTTGGAGATACAGCAATTGGGTATAATTCTCAGAGCTCACTGGATTCAAGGACTATGTATATGGTTTCAATGGATCATTCCATTGGTAAATTACAAATGTATCAAGTATTAGCCTTTAGTGTCATGTTTCCAGAATATAATCTTGTGTATCCAGGGCGGTTAATATATTTGAATATGCCAATTTTTATGAAGGCACCTACCTTCGATTATTCCATCAATACATCAATACTTAAACCAACCAGAAGGCTTAGACTTTACGGAGGGCTTAATGTTAGAGTTCAGTGGCCATTAAAACGAGAGTATTCTCCTTACCTTGACAAGTGGTTAAGAGAATGGAATGAGAACGGGAGCAAGTCTTTTGTTCCTGTAACATTAGGCATAAACCTAAACTTACGCTACCAAACCCGATGGCTGCGTATAGAGTTTGGCTATATTGGCGATGTTACCTCCTCTTCAAGAGATTTTATTCACCATGGGCAAATCGTAAATATGGCACCAGCCAAAATGCAAAAAATATATTTGGTGTTAAGCGGCCCCGTTTTTAGAAGGGAAAAACCCCCTAAAAAATTTAAAAAGAAAGATTTTATTAAGAACTAACCATAACAACGCCTGAGGATTTACTCATCGCTCAGGCATTGCAAAAATACATGTGATTTGTTTTTTGTAATTTGGAATTTATCCAATTAGTACTCATCCTCATTAAAGAAAAAATCTTCTTTAGTGGGGTAATCGGGCCAAATTTCCTCAATATTTTCATAAGGTTGCCCATCGTCTTCTAATTCTTGCAAGTTTTCAACCACTTCCAAAGGTGCACCTGATCTGATAGAATAGTCAATCAACTCATCTTTTGATGCCGGCCAAGGGGCATCCTCCAGGTACGAAGCTAATTCTAATGTCCAATACATAGTTGATCGTTAAATTTTGACTGCAAAAGTATATTTTTATTTGACAAATCAAACTAAATTATAATATTTATAATCCGTCTGTTATTAATGCTTTTTAAACTAACACAAAAGCCCTTATTTTAGTTTTGATATTAAATAGAAATTGCTCTGCTTAGGTAACCTATAAAACCTGAGTTCTACTTACATTTGAGGATTAAATAATTTGCTATGAGTGACGAAAAAATAATTTTTTCGATGGCTGGCGTAAGTAAGATTTACCCTCCTCAGAAAAAAGTACTAAATAATATTTACCTCTCCTTTTTTTATGGAGCTAAAATTGGTGTTTTAGGGTTAAATGGCTCAGGAAAATCATCTCTATTAAGGCTTAT
>JALSJD010000174.1 GCA_026989535.1 Cyclobacteriaceae bacterium | reverse complement strand
TAGCTTTTACAAAGCGGTGAAGAACATTTAACTGTAAAACTAAATTTACGGCTTTATTGCGAAAGTCTTGTAATTCTGTGGTTGTTAAAGACATACTATGTGGAAGTGATGCGCTCATAGAGTCCATGGGCTTGTTGTTTTTTCTGAATTCGTAATGAAGGTGAGGACCGGTCGCTAAACCTGATGAACCCACATAGCCTATTATGTCACCTTGGTAAATTTTTTGTCCAACCTTTAAGCCTTTCTTATAGCGGGACATGTGTGCGTAGGTTGTTGTGTATCCATCTTTGTGTTGGATAATAATGGCCCTGCCAAGCCCGCCTTTCCTTCCTAGATGTTTAATAACGCCATTACCTGTTGCCATAATTTTTGTACCTCTTCTAGCTGCGAAGTCAGTGCCTTTATGTGAGCGAAATTTATGTAAAACAGGATGAAAGCGACCAGGGTTAAAATGTGATGATACACGAGCATGGGCAATAGGTGTACGGATAAAGGCTTTTTTCATCTCCTGCCCCTCAGGAGTGAAGAAGTCAGTTCGTCCATCTGGGAATGAATATTGAACCGTTCTAAAAATTCGGCCGTTGTTGATAAATTCTGCTGCTAGCAGGTTGCCACTGTCAATCTTGTCGCCATCATGATAAAGCTCTTCAAATACAGCGGTGACCTTATCATTAACCCTAATGTCATGTGAAAAATCAATATCCCAGTCGAAGACTTTAACGATTTGTTTGATTATAGGGTCTGCTAGACCAGACTTCCTGCCGTCGAAGAATAAACCGTTGCGGATAGAAAAACTTGCCCTTGCTTGACGAGTTTCATAAAGATTTGGTTGCCATGATCCAGAGTATTCGCCAGACTTATTGAGAACAACTTTGTAGCTTTTATTGCCGAGAGAAAATACTAGTTGAGAAAGTTGGTTGTTATTATTAGTTGTTGCACGAACGATACAATTTTTAGTGATTTTTTCTAGCTCTGTCGCAATGTCTTTGTTGGCTCTAAGAATTTTTAATGCGGTTTGATGGCCTAATTTATGGAAAATATTGGTTAAATTATCATAAGACTTTACGTGGTAGGTAGCCCACTTACCACTAGATTTAGCATGATTTATGCCTTCGTATGTTTCAATTGCTCGTTTGGGTAATGCAAGTACTGAAGCTGGTTCAATTGTAGTATCGCTAATATTGCTATCAGAGTTAAGTTTTGCTAAATAGATGTTTGGTGTTTGGGTTTCCAGTGTGTTGCTAGTAAGTGGAAAAGCAGGAGCTGGAGTGGTTTTAGCTGCATGTAAGGATGATTGGGTGGGGATATTTCCAAGTGCGGCAAAGATTAGAGTGACTATTGTAAATCGTGGTAACCATTTTGAATTTTTAGTGCCATGATCATTGGGGTTCATAGGACTAGAATTTTCGCGAATTATAATTTGCATTTTATGACGAATGTTATAAGCGGATTCTATATCATTCCAATTTTTCTCTTTGTAATAAATGTTGTTTTCTGTGTGAGAGGGCAATTGATTTTCCTTTGAATAAGTTACGTTTTAGGAATGGCAAAATTAATTTTTACAGTTGGAGCGCATAAATACATCAAAAATGTATCATTTGCAAGCTTAATGCTACCTTAAGTGACTAGTATGCGTTAATTATATTTGCGTAATTTGTTTAATTAATATCAAGAGGCTACGATTGCTTAAATGATGCTTGGTTTGAGTAACTGTAAAATGAAGCCAAATTCATTAATGATTAAATATCAATGATAGAGGGTTTTTGCATCGATTTGTAAAATATATATAAAAGTTGTTGACGATAGAAAGTAAATGTCTATAATGCGCGCTCTCTGTCGCAGAGCAGTTAATTTTATTGGACTCGCGGAGTTAATTATTGAATGATGCTAGGTTTTTTGTTTATTTATAATAACTAGTTGACAATAATATTGAGACGTATAGAATACGCCACCTCGTTTAAGCAGAGGCTTAAACTGTAGTTTAAAAAATGAGAACCAGAAAAACTTGTGTGGGTGCTTGTGGCTTGTGATGTAACGCAAGAAGCAAGAACCATACGAACGAAGTAACAATTCAT
>JALSJD010000173.1 GCA_026989535.1 Cyclobacteriaceae bacterium | reverse complement strand
CTGCCGGCAAGGCAGGGTTTGAACCGTTATGCCGTTAGCTTTTGCTCAACTAAGTGGCACGGTTTGAACCGAAATCACTGGCACTGTAAAACCGATATAGGTGGCACAGTTTGAACCGTAATAGCCAAGTACAGTGAAAGTTAATCTGGAATATCTTTAAGTAGCTCTTTTAACTCTTTATCGGGGATATTTTCCTGATCTGACTTATCATAAATGGAGAGCAGATAAACAGCAGTATGAGCAACTTTAAGGTGAGTAATCACCCTAGAGCCCCCACTAGCGCAAGTTTAGCGATAGCGTAACTTGTGTTTATAAATGAGAAACAGAGTCTTTGACTCGGCAAATAGTAAAGAAACAAAATTGAGTACAAAATATAAAATACGAGATCAAACAAAGCTGCACTTTATTACATTTGCTGTAGTAGAGTGGGTTGACGTTTTTACACGTAGAATATATAAAAATGCACTTATTGATAGCCTAACATATTGCCAAGAAAACTCAAACAGGCGCAAGCATCCGCTTGTGCCTATTACAAATATAAATGTTTGCTACCTTAAAATATAGTTCTATTTTAGGGTATGAGTAGTAAGTACCCCAAAGGGATGCCTATGGAACAAATTTTCAGATAATAATAAGCTTTACTTTATCAGCTTTGCTGTGCAAGAGATTATTATGACAAAAAAGGATTGATAGAATTGAGGTATTTAGTGTAAAATTGTAGTGGCACAAGCGGATGCTTGCGCCTGTGGGGGAGTAATTGCTGATGATGTAAAGCAAACGATACAAACAACAACAACAAAATTAAATGATTTAGATTTAGGGTTAGACCACTTTTAAATGTTCGGAAAAAGTTAGTTCTACTCCTGAAATATCTGACATCTTTGTTTTTAGACTTTCTGAAATAAAGATAATTTTATTTAATGGATGGATAAATAAATCTTGTTTGGGATTAAAAAAAGTGTACTCATAATTTTGAATCATTTTTATAAAACCTAATTCACCTTGTTTTGAGTGTAGGTCTTTTAGGCTCTCTATTTTTACGTCTCCTAAATCTTTACTGGCGCGTTTTATTTGAAACTTACTATTTTCAAAATCTAAATACTTTATTCCATCCTCCCAAACAAAATGCACCCAAAAGTATTTATGAATTACAGCTATATCTTCTATAGTTGCATCAAAATACTTATGAGGAATCAAATTGAATTTTTCAAACACATCTTTTATGTTTTGACTTATTAATAATCCACAAGCACTTATGGTGCCTTGCCCCATAATATCACAAAGCTTAGCACCTTTGGCTAATTTAAAGCGAATATCAGGCGTAAAATCAGGGAAGCTATCGGAATCTAAGTTATAAACAGAATTAGAGCTATTAAAGTCATAATCATCATAACTTTCTACTGCTGGAAAAACGTGCCCTGTTTCTTTTGTATCTACTGCAGGTTTTAATATGTAAAATTTATCCTGCATAAGCCTTTTGTGTTTTGCAATCTCTAATAACCGCATTGACTAAGAAGTATAGTTTATCTTTAGTTGTAGGTTCAAGAGCTTCTATGTCTTCAATAATTTTTAAAGTCTTTTTATTGAAATGTGCATTTTTACCATTTCCCACTAAAAAATCTAAGCTAACCCCAAAAGCATCAGCCATCTTTTTAGCAATGTCAATTGATGGAGATGCGTCATTGCGTTCATACTTTCCAATAATCACACGAGACACACTTATATTGTCTGCAAGTTCTGCTTGAGACCAACTCTTTTCTTTCCTAAGTTCTATTATTTTACTTCCAATATCCATTATATTATCTATTAGCAAACTACTGTTTACTTGTTTCTGCGAATTTAGTTAATAAAAGTATCCAAAAAAAATAATAGTTTTCTTGGTAAATGAAAACTATTATTTACATTTGTAATCAATAGTTATCATCAAAGTTTTTTCAAACTACCCCTTGCAGGTGTTGTTTCACCAACAAGCATTAAGAGGTGCCAAAATATTTAAAACTTGCGGAATGAGAAACTTTTTAGCATAGTTTTTGCGAAATTTTTAATTAAATATTTGTTGCTTAATTTAATGTTAC
>JALSJD010000172.1 GCA_026989535.1 Cyclobacteriaceae bacterium | reverse complement strand
CAAATTCAGATTTTTGCAATTTATACCTGTTTTGAGCCAGTGCAATTCGCTTTTGAAAAGCACCCAACAATGGATTACTGCGCATAGAAGCCGTATCTGTTACCAAAGGAATATCGATATCGAGCAATTCTTTTTGTGTAATTTGAATAGCACTGTCGTAATTCATTACATTTTGCAGCCTCAATTTATAAATTTCCACATCCGCTTCGGTTTGCTGTTTTAATAGCAATACTTCTTGATGCTTGCCTTCCGCTGCAATTTTAGATAATCGGTTGGTTTCTCCAGTAGAATACCTCATTTCGGCCGCCCGTACAAATTTGCTATAGATACTATCCAAGTAATTGTACAGCTCAAGCTGGCTGTAAGCCCAGGCTAATTGGGTGTATTCGCTTTTAACCTGACGGATAAGCTCATTTTTTGTAACCGCTACCATTTGCTGGCTCAACTCAATTTTGGTATTTTGAAGTTTGGAGCGTGTACCATACACCGTAGGAAATTTAAAACTTTGAGAAATATCAAACCCATTATCAATAAACCCAGTAGTATTTATTTCGCCACGAGTATAATTAAACTCCGTATTGCCTAAATTCACCACCGATTTTTTAAGCTTTTCTTCACGTGTTACGCCTAAATTAGCCGCTGTAATTTGAGGGTTATTGGCAAGGGCAATATCCACTGCTTGCTGCATACTTATGGGCTGCGCTTGTTTTTCTTGTGCCATTGCATTGGGTACACTTAAAAAAAGCCCCACTAAAATGGTTGCAATAACGGTTTTGGCTCCATTGCCTCCACGCCTGCCTTCCTTTCTTTCACGACCCGACTCCACAATAAAGTATAATACTGGTATAATGACCAATGTTAAAATAGTGGCCGAAATTAGGCCTCCAATTACTACGGTAGCCAAAGGTCGTTGTACCTCAGCCCCAGCCGAGGCTGAGATGGCCATTGGAATAAATCCCATAATGGCGGCAATGGCTGTTAGTAAAATAGGGCGAAGTCGCTCTTTTGTTGCTGTTAATATACGTTCCATAATATCTGTAATTCCATGATCTCTTAAATCATTAAATCGGCTAATAAGCACCAAGCCGTTTAGCACGGCTACCCCAAATAATACAATAAAGCCTACCCCGGCCGATATACTAAATGGCAAGCCTCTAACCGATAAAAAGAGGATTCCGCCAATGGCAGAAAGTGGTACGGCCATATAAATCATAATGGTTTGAGGAATGGAACCCAAAGCAAAGTATAGCAACATAAAAATGAGTGCCAAAGCAAGGGGCACCACAATGGTTAATCGCTCCTTTGCTCGCTTTAAATTTTCGAAAGAACCACCATAGGTAATATAATAACCAGCAGGTAAGTCTAACTCGGCATCCATTCTGTCTTGAATTTCTTCAATCATCGATTCTACATCTCTGCCTCTTACGTTAACACCTACATAAATTCTACGATACGTGTTATCTCTTGAAATTTGCATAGGCCCGGGTTGGTAGCTGATGTGAGCTACTTCTTTGAGTGGCACTTGTGCTCCGTTGGGCAAATCCACAAATAAATTCATTAAGTTGCTAATGTCTTTCCGGTAGGATTCTGATAGACGAATAACCACATCAAAACGTTTTTCACCTTCAAAAATTACCCCGGCAGAAGCACCTGCAAAAGCAGCACTTACGTATTGATTAAGCTTTTTAATATTAAGCCCGTATTGAGCCAGTTTAGCACGATCGTAGTTTACGGTTATTTGTGGTAAACCACTGGTGGCCTCCACACGCACATCTGCTGCACCTTGCACCGAGCCAATAATTTTAGCCATCTCCTGAGCTTTTGAAGCCAATACATCAAGGTCTTCGCCATACAATTTAATGGCTACGTCTTCACGCACACCAGTAAGCAATTCATTAAAACGAAGCTCTACAGGTTGTGTAAATACATAATTAACCCCAGGAATTACCGATATTTTTTCTCTTATCTTTTCGATTAATTCAGCTTTAGAGGAAGCCGACACCCATTTATCCATATCTTTTTCGAGAATAATATAGGCATCGGCAATATCCATTGGCATAGGATCGGTTGGTATTTCGG
>JALSJD010000171.1 GCA_026989535.1 Cyclobacteriaceae bacterium | reverse complement strand
GGATCATCGCACGTTTACGATACCCATTTCTCTGTTCGCTTGATAGCTTCCTGAAATCCATTTTTTCCATACCGCTAAGGTACGAAAAATTATTGAAAATAACGGTATATTGACGCTAGGTTAATAAACCCCTATTTGCAAAACTAAGCAATTGTGGAAATTACTGAGGATGGATGTGTCCAAATAGAAGGAGTTAGGAGTAGGACTTTTAAGTGTGTAGTGATGTGCGTTGTTGAATTTTTGCGCCTTTTTATAACTTGAGTTGTATGAAATTAGTTTTCTAACAGTGAATTATAATACTTCACAATTGCTATCATGTTTAATTGTTTTTTTAATTTTAATCCATTCTCTTTAGCATTTTTTTCTACTTGAAAATAGTATTTCCCAAAAGCGGTCTTGTTTTTTTTAAAAGAGAAGGATAGTTTATATAGCTTCTCAGGTGTTTGCAAATAGAACGTATTCTTTTTTAAAATTTTAGCACTTTTACTCCCTAAAGCAACGGTAGGTACATAAGTTGGTTCTCTATGCTCTAAAAAGTAATACTTATAAAGTGTAACTTTTTCTTTGTAAAGAACTTCTGCTATCCCTTTAGTATTAATAACATAGTTATTTGGGATGGTGTTAATATTTACAAAAAAGAATGAACTGTCAATATCACTATTTACAAAATTAAAGCTTTCAAGTTTTGATAGCGCACAAATTTTTATTCCATTATCGAATTTAATTTCCAGATTTTGATGCTTTAAGTCATATCGTAATAATTGACCTTTAAAACTTCTTGCTCCTTTCATTATAAAATCTCCCCTATGCCACCCATCATTTAAATATACATTGCCTACTGTTGGAGCCGGAGGCAAATTAATCTCTCTTATAACATTACTGGGATTTGCAGAATTACCAAAATCAGCTGAATTAATATGCTGAGAACAAACACTGCCCCACATTGTACAAACCGCTATAACTAAATACTTTTTCATATTTTAAAGATTATTTTTGGTGAAATGGTGCTACAATAGTTGGATTCGCTGAAATAGCTTTCACCTATCTATGTGATAAACACATGTTCAAAAATAGCTGATTTTGATACCAAATTGTTTTTAGTGTGTAAATATTTAATGTGTTTACCTAGAAGGTTAACAGCAGCTGTTTTTAGTGTTTTTATTTTGAAGGGGGAATTTTTACACCAAAAATCAAAATTGGTTTGAATCAAAGCATACTTTACACATTATGTTTCCATCACCCTCATCAACCTCTCCACCTGCGCTCTTCTCGAAAACTGGGTTTCCCCAACCATTCTGGAGTTAGCTTGAAACGAATGAAGATATTCTTTTCGTTCTAAAAATTGTTGAATCTTAGAAACAAAGTCTTGTGGTTTATTGGGGTCGTAATAAAAACCACAGTTGTCTTTTTCGCAGATGTCTTTTACCCAACCTTTGGTGTTGGTAATAATGAGTTTGCCTGAGGCAAGGGCATCAAAAAATTTGTTAGGGCTATTGGTTTCTAATACTGGTTTTTTAGCAAACGACACATAGGCGGCATCGGTTACGTTAAGTAAGCGTTTAAGGTTATGCTTATTTTGAAATTTAACAAAACGCACATTGGTTAAATCAAAATGGGTTACAAGGTAACGAAGCTTTTCGGTTTGAGAGCCTTCCCCAATAATAAAAAAGAGGAGTGGCAGATTTGCTTTTAAAGAGGCATTGGCTGCTGCCAATAAATACTCTAAATGGTTGGCTGCTCCAATCGCTCCAAAATAGGATATCACCATTTTGTTTTTTACATCAAAAAAGTCTTCTAATTCTGGGTTTTTAGGTTCGGGTGTAAAAAAGTCCACATCCGACATATTAGGGATTACCTCTATTTGTTTATTGGGCTGACGAAGCTCAATTTGTGCTTTTATGCCGGGTGAAAGGGCAATAATCTTCTCTGCTTCTTTATACACCTTTTTTTCAAGCCGCTCTAAATATGATTTTATAAATCGGTTTTTAATTATCCCTAATTGAACAGGCGCTTCGGGCCATAAATCACGTACTTCAAAATAGAAAGGGATGCCTAATTCTTTCTTTATTTTTAAGGCGGATAACCCAATGGTGAGAGGAGTGGAAGTAGCATACACCAAATCTATACTATTAATAGCCCGAGCCTTATTTTTCACGAGCCTCATAAATTTATAAAAGGCAAAAATTCGCTTACTAAACCCAAGGTCATTAGTATAAAATACAGGCAAGTAGTGCACTTTAATGCCTTCAATAACCTTTACCTCTTCGGTAGGTTTATTATGCGAAGTAATCATCTCCACTTCAATGCCATTATCCACCATTCCTTTGGCCAAATAATACGACCGAATGGCTCCCCCTTCTTCGGGCGTTCTAAAATATTGATGGATGTAAAGTATTTTCACTAAAGGATACTTGGGTAACTAAAACAAATATAGTTTTTATAAACCAACTAAAAGTTGACTGCCAGCCATTTATGCAATAAAAGAATTCTCCAAAGCTCTTGCGTTAAGTTGTTTTTACCTAAGAGATGTTGTTTTCGTAGCGTATTAATACTTTGTTGGGGAATAAATTGATGAATAAATTGTTCGTGAACATTAAATTCCCAAAGTTCGTCTGCTTGTAGCCAGTCATGCATTGGCAAACCAAGCCCTTGCTTTTTACGTTGTGCAAATTGCTTTCCATCGTAATTAATAAGCATTTTTTTGAGTTGCCATTTACTTCCACGGGTTAGTAAATCCTGCGTAGGAATACGCCTTGTGGCAGTTACTATTTTGGTATCTAAATAAGGCACCCTTGTTTCTATAGAATGCTGCATGGTAGCATGGTCGGTTATGGCAAGTACATCAGCTCCTAGATAGTTTTGTTGGTCGTAAGTCAACGCTTGCCTCAGGTGCTGCTCTTTGCTTAGGTTTTCCTCCCAAAGAGGCGCGATTATTCGGAAAGCATCCGACTGTAGAAAGTTGTTAAATGTGGTGGAAGGATTCGGATTGATGGCGTTAGCCAACTTTTTAAGTTGTGTAAGTTTAGGTGTTAGGGCTGGCAGGTTTTTGCCTTGTTGCAATAAATTAAACCATTTTTTATCTCTAAATTTCAGGTAATTATAAAACGCAATATGGCGATTATAGCCTGCAAATAACTCATCTGCCCCTGCGCCAGAGAGCAACACTTTTGATTTCCCATTTGCTTTTTGAGCTACAAGCCAAGTTAAAAAGCCACCACTATCGGCAATGGGTTGGCCAAGCGAATTAATATACCCATCCAACTCACTCAAGGAGTTTTGGCTGATGCCAATTTCATTATATTCTGCTTGGTAATGTTTGGCGGCTTTCTTAGCAAAGAAGCCATCCTGGGTAGCATATTTATTTTTATCGGTTGAGGCCACCGAATAAACAGGGATATTTCGATAACCTAACTCCTTATTTAAAATGGCAAGCAGCAAGGTAGAATCAACACCTCCGCTGAGCATTATTCCTGTAGTATTCACTTCTGAATATTGCTGCACAACCGCATCAATTAAAAGGTTCTCAATGGTTGAGTTTTCCTCTTGTTCCAATTTGGGGATTGTCGATTTTTCAATCTTACCTGCATGATTAATTTGCCATATACTACCTGGCATTACTTCCTCTATTCCTTTAAAAAAGCTAGCTGGCCTTGGGGCATATTTGTAGGCAAGATAATATGGAATGGCCTCCTCGTTTAATTCTTTGTTAACCATTCCCGAAGCAAGTATTCCTTGAATTTCGGAAGAAAAAATAAAACTGCTATTTGACTGATACACAAAGAGCGGCTTAATACCAAAAGAGTCTCGACCAATAAGCACCGTTTGGGCTTTTAAATCCGTAAAAATAAAGGCAAACATTCCGTTAAGGGTTGCAATGCCTTTTGCTCCTTTGGCGGCCAACCAGTAAAGCAATACTTCGGTATCCGACCGTGTTGAGAATTGCACCCCACTTGAGAGTAGTTCATTTCTTAACGCCTCGTAATTATAAATTTCACCATTAAAAACAAGAACGTACCGCCCGTCTCTACTCACCATTGGCTGGTTCGAATCGTTATTCTCATCAATAATTTTTAAACGATTAGAGCCAAAAAAGAGCTTGCCCTTTCCAAAAGGTTTGGCTAAATGTTGGGCATCATCCGGGCCGCGATGTTTGATGACACCCATCATTTGTTGGATATGCTCAGAGTGAGCTCTTCCACTAAAATCAAGAATCATACTAATGCCACACATAAAGAAAAATTAAACGCAAAGTACGCAAAAAAACTTGGTGTCCTTCGTGTTGTTAAGCTTAGTGTCCTTTGTGGTTAAAAAGTTTTTTCGTAGTACTTACACCATTGTGCAATTTCACAGGCCTCGCACTTGGGCTTACGTGCCACGCAGGTATATCGGCCGTGCAAAATAAGCCAGTGGTGAGCCAACGGCACATCTACTTTAGGTATATGTTTAATTAGTTGCTTCTCAACCTCCAACGGAGTTTTGGCGGTTTGTGTGGCTAGCCCAATACGTTTCGATACTCGAAAAACGTGGGTATCAACCGCCATTGTGGGTTGATTATACACCACCGAAGCTATTACATTGGCAGTCTTGCGCCCAACACCGGGCATTTTTTGCAAATCTTTAATATCGCTAGGTACTACCGAATTAAATTCTTCGGTAAGCACCTTGGCCATATTTATTAAATGCTTGGCTTTATTATTAGGGTAGGTAACCGATTTTATAACCGGAAAAACTTCGTCAAAATGCGAAGCCGCTAAATGGGCAGGAGTTGGGAATTTAGCAAATAGGGTGGGCGTAACCATATTTATTCGCTTATCGGTGCACTGTGCACTAAGCAATACGGCCACAAGTAACTGATACGGGTTCTCGTAATGGAGTTCCGTTTCAGCTTCAGGATTATTTTTTCTAAAAAAATCTAGAACAGCTTCAAATCGTTCTTTCTTGGTCATACACGGCTATTAATGAGCAGTGTGCAAGATACGAACCTAATTTCTTATACCGAACTTAGGTTGCTAGATTTTGAATAATTCAAAATATTCTCAATCGTTGAATTCGAAGGGGTGTAGCTAACTTTGTGTAAGGAATTAACAGTTAATTTGAGAGATTTGTACTCTTCCATCAACTCATTATTACATAAGAGAGCTAACTCAATGTTTCGATGTTGTTCGTTTGTAGTTTCGTTGTAAATAAACCTAATAAGGTCAAGTTGGGTAAATGTTTGAATCATACGCAATTTTATGTTGTTTCATCTTTTTTCTAAGGTTGATGAGTGCATAGCGCATTCGCCCTAAAGCAGTATTAATACTTACATCGGTAGATTCTGCTATGTCCTGAAAACTCATTTCTTGGTAATGTCTCATCAAAATTACTTCCCGCTGATTTTCGGGTAGTTCTTCTATAAACGAGCGAAGTTTCTTTTTAGTATCTTCTTGTACCTGAAAGTTTTCATAAGGGGCTTCTGAAAATTCCAATGTGTTAAATACATTAGATCCATCTTCCATTACAATGGTAGGATAGCGCTTATTGCGCCTAAAGTGATCGATGGCTAAATTATGAGCGATGCGTAATACCCAGGGCTTAAATTTACCCTCCTCGTTATAACGCCCACTGCGTAATGTTTTAATGGCTTTTATAAAAGTGTCCTGTGTAAGGTCTTCCGCAATATACGTGTCCTTTACAATTAGGTAGATGTTCGTAAAAACTTTGGATTTATACCTATTAAGTAAAACCTCAAAACTCTCTTCGTTACCTTTGATATAGAGCGAAACCAACTTGCTGTCGCTTAATTCAATGTTATTCATGTAAAAATTTGGTTGGTAATCGTAGAGGTTTAAATCATAGAGGAGTATGTGGTTTTACAATAGTTTAGTTCTGTACCAGATTCCAAATGTATATAATTCATAATTTATAATCAAAGGATTTTTCTAATATTTATCAACTATAACAACTACAACTGTGACCCATTTTACCCTACCTTACCACTAAAATTTAACGGTAACGAATGATAATGCCTAGTATTGTGTTTGGTTGGAACTATTTTTCAATTTGCATTATTGTAATATTTACCCTGTGAAAGTGGGTGGTTTGTTGCACTTTAAGAGGTGGAAAGTATGACACAATTAATAGAGGTGTCCTAAAACTCATTTTTACGGGCAGTGTATTAAAAAGGTAGGGCATTGATTATATTTGCGCTTTATGCAAAAACTCAAACCAAGCATTTCTACCGATTTCGAAAATCTAGACCCCAAAGAATTTATTCTTATTAAAAATGCGAGGGTAAATAACCTCAAAAACCTCAGCGTAGCTATTCCTCGAAATAAAATGGTAGTAGTTACAGGCCTCTCTGGCTCGGGCAAATCATCGTTGGCATTTGATACCTTATTTGCCGAAGGCCAACGAATGTATGTAGAAAGCCTAAGCTCTTACGCTCGACAGTTTTTAGGGCGAATGGAAAAACCGGCCGTGGATTATATCAAAGGCGTTTCTCCCGCCATTTCTATAGAGCAACGTGTAAACACCAATAACCCACGCTCAACGGTGGGTACCACTACCGAAATTTATGATTACCTAAAATTGCTTTTTGCTCGCATTGGCAAAACAATTTCTCCTAAAAGTGGAAAAGAAGTTTCAAGCCATTCGGTAAGCGATGTGGTTGATTATTTAATTTCCTTTAAGGAAGCCTGCCTGCCGGATAGGGAGGGAGAGCGGTATATGATTACCAGCCCTCACACCCTAAACAAAGGCAGAACTATTGAAGAAGAACTAAATACACTTTTAGGCAAGGGCTATTCGAGGCTTATTATAAAAGAGAAACCTGTTTATATCGAAGATTTGATAGAAGACACTGCCAAGTTAAAAGGCGAGCCAATGGAGCTTTTAATCGATAGAGGAAGCATAGCACATGATGAAGATAGCCAATATCGCATGGCAGATTCTGTTCAAACAGCTTTATTCGAAGGGGAAGGGGTTTGCAATGTGCACATTATTGGCAAGCAGACAAAATCCTTTTCGGATAAGTTTGAGCGAGATGGTATATTATTTGAACGCCCTTCGGTTAACTTTTTTAGCTTTAATAATCCGTTTGGGGCATGCAAGAGGTGCGAAGGCTTTGGCAATATTTTGGGTATCGATCCCGACCTCATTATTCCAGATAAAAGCTTATCGGTATATGAAGGAGCGATTGCTCCTTGGCGCAGCGAAACAATGAAAAAATGGTTGGTACCTCTCATTAATGAAGCCCCAACCTTGGGCTTTCCAATTCACAGATCGGTGCAAGACCTTACTAATGAAGAGTATGAGATGCTTTGGGAGGGCAAAGGAAAGTTTAAGGGGCTGAATAAATTTATTAAATTCTTAGAAGCTCGTACCATCAAAATCCAATACCGTGTAATGCTCTCACGTTACCGAGGCCGTACCGTTTGTTCCGATTGCAAAGGCACGCGTTTACGAAAGGATGCAGGCTATGTGCAAGTGGTCGGCAAATCAATTGTGGACTTGGTGCTTATGCAAGTGGATGAGCTCTACTCATTTTTTAAATCGGTTAAATTGACCAAACACGATTTTGAGGTGTCTAAGCGTATCGTATTAGAAATTGAAAACAGGTTGGGCTATTTAAATAAAGTTGGGCTTGGGTATTTAACGCTAAATCGAAAAACGGCAACCCTTTCGGGAGGGGAATATCAACGCATTAAACTTTCTACTTCGTTGGGCAGTGTGCTCGTAGGGGCTATGTATATTTTAGATGAACCTAGCATTGGGCTTCATCCTAAAGACACGCAAAAACTAGTGGAAGTACTCAACGAACTAAAATCGAAAGGGAATACCGTAATTGTGGTAGAACACGAGGAGGAAGTAATGAAAGCTGCGGATCAGATAATTGATATTGGGCCGGATGCAGGAGCGCACGGTGGTGAGCTTGTGTTCCAAGGTGCTATTGATGAAATAGCGCAAGGAGATACCCACACCACAAGGTATTTATCGGGCAGAGATAAGATTGAAGTGCCTGATAGACGAAGGACTTGGAGTAAATCCATTACTATTTCGGGAGCACGCGAAAATAATTTAAAGAATGTTTCGGTTGATTTTCCACTGGGGGTGCTTACTGCTATTACAGGGGTAAGTGGTTCTGGCAAATCAACCTTGGTAACTAAAATTTTATACCCTGCCTTAGGCAAAATATTAGGAACGGTTAATATAGCCACCGGTAAATTTGATCAATTAACAGGTGATTATAAAGAAGTTAACCAGATTGAATTTGTGGATCAAAATCCCATTGGTAAATCCTCCCGCTCAAACCCGGTAACTTATGTAAAAGCCTACGATGCTATTCGGCAATTATTTGCCGATCAACAGCTATCAAAACAACGAGGGTATAAACCTGCGCATTTTTCTTTTAATGTAGAAGGTGGTCGCTGCGAAACCTGCTCGGGAGAAGGGTTGGTTAAGATTGAAATGCAATTTATGGCCGATATTGTGCTTGACTGTGAAGAATGCAAAGGGCAGCGGTTTAAGCGAGAAATTTTAGAAGTAAATTATAAGGATAAAAACATAAGTGAGGTGCTGCACCTTACCATTGATGAAGCCCTTGCCTTTTTTAAAGAAGTGCCTTTAGTTTACAAAAAATTGCTGCCCTTGGCCGAGGTAGGGCTGGGCTACGTTACCCTTGGGCAATCGTCAAGTTCATTAAGTGGAGGCGAAGCACAACGTGTTAAATTAGCCTCATTTTTAGGTAAAGGAAAATCAGGTAATCAAAACATACTCTTCATTTTTGATGAGCCTACCACAGGGCTTCACTTTCATGACATTAGCAAATTGCTCAAGGCTATGAATGCGCTCATCGCCCAAGGAAACACCGTTTTGGTGATAGAGCATAATGTAGAAATTATTAAATCTGCCGACTGGGTAATCGACCTTGGACCCGAAGGAGGCGCCAGTGGAGGGCAGATAACATTTGCAGGTGTACCAGAGGATTTAGCGACAGAAAAAAACAATCATACAGGGGTATTTTTGAAAGATAAATTAGTGAGATAGTTATCACTATAAGTACAGTAAATTAATTATACCTTTACAGCGATTTAAATTGAACCAAGTATTATAAAAATCAACTAACATTATGAGTCAGGAAGTTATCGAGCGAATTAAAAATCGTAGCAAAGGTGAACCGGAATACCACCAAGCAATTGATGAGGTTTATCTCAATGTTGAAAAAATTATTGATCAAAACCCTCAATACAAAGACTTAAATATTTTTGAGCGTATTTCGGAGCCAGAAAGAACCATTATATTTAGAGTGCCTTGGATGGATGACCAAGGAAACATTAATGTAAACAGAGGGTACAGGGTACAGATGAATAGTGCTATTGGGCCTTATAAAGGTGGGCTTCGTTTTCACCCTTCGGTAACGTTAAGTGTGCTTAAATTTTTAGCTTTTGAGCAAGTTTTTAAAAATGCGCTAACCGGCTTGCCAATGGGTGGTGGTAAAGGGGGTAGCGATTTCGACCCTAAAGGCAAATCGGATGCCGAAGTAATGCGCTTTACGCAAAGCTTTATGCAAGAGCTTGCCAAACATATTGGCCATAGAACAGATGTGCCTGCCGGTGATATTGGTGTAGGAGGCAGAGAAATTGGCTACTTGTTTGGTATGTATAAAAAAATTAAGAACGAGTTTGTGGGAGTGCTTACAGGCAAAGGACAAGGATGGGGCGGTAGCCTTATTAGACCTGAGGCCACCGGTTATGGGCTTATTTATTTTGCAATGAATATGTTAGAGGCCAATGGGGATTCGATTAAAGATAAAAAATGTATTGTCTCTGGGTCAGGCAATGTGGCTCAATTTGCGATGGAAAAAATACTTCAAAATGGAGGTATTCCATTAACCGCTTCTGATTCATCTGGTTTTATTTATGATAAAGAGGGCATTGATACTGATAAGCTTGCTTTTATTATGGATTTAAAAAATAATAAGCGAGGCAGAATCAAAGCGTATGCAGATCAATACCCATCAGCAGAGTTCCACGCTTCGGATAGAGGAGCAGACCATAACCCAATTTGGGATATTACGGCTGATTGTGCTTTTCCTTGTGCTACCCAAAACGAATTGAATGCGAACGATGCGCAAAACCTTGTAAAAAATGGGGTTAAATTATTGGCCGAAGGCGCTAATATGCCAACGACTCCGGAAGCCATTGAGGTGGCTTTGAATAATGGTATTATGTACGCACCGGGTAAGGCATCTAATGCGGGCGGTGTGGCTACTTCTGGTTTAGAAATGTCGCAAAATTATGCGGGTGTTTACTGGACTAGCGAAGAAGTAGATGCAAAACTCAAAGAGATTATGAAGAACATTCATAACCTCTGTATAGAAACAGCCGATAAATATGGTTACAAAGGCAATTATATGGCAGGTGCTAATATTGCTGGTTTTATTAAAGTGGCTGATGCTATGGTGGCCGAAGGCATTTTGTAAGTTGCCAACTCATTTACGGTATCATAAAAAAAGCCTCAAAAGAATATTCTTTTGAGGCTTTTTGCAGAGGAGGAGGGAACGCAACCTGTGATGGATAAACCAAATAAAGTGCTTTAATATGCCATACTAGACATTTGTTGTCATCCCATGCCTGTCATCCCAGATTGTCATCCCTATTTTTATAGTTTATATTTGCAACGATGAAAAAAGAAGTAACGGTAAGTCCAGCATATTTAAAAAAGAAAAAAGGGCAGGTGTTAAACCCTGTACTAATTTCTATTAGAGTATATCAACAAAATAAAATAATTAGGTTCAATTATTACCTTAATGATGTTGATGGCAAACCGATTCGATTAATTGCTGCTCAAATGAAGGCAGGGGTAGTTGTAGAACATCACAAAAACATTCGGTATACCAGTTTAATAAGTTTTGTAAGTAAAAAAATAAGGCAATTTGTAAATGATTGTCTAATAAAAAATAGAAACGTTATTCCAAATGAAATAAACGAGAAAGTAGCGAAATCAATTAACCAAGAGTTTGAAGTTGACTTTACAGATACACTTGATGACCAGAAAATAAGTGTTGAAACTTTGGAATACGGAGAAATATTAGTTGACAAAGCTGTTCTTGATAGTTTTTCAAAAACTGATTTTTCAACTGAACCAGAAGTTCTGCCAGACGGGAGTGCAGAATTCAATGATTTGGATCGTTCTGATTTGGAAGATATTCTATATGATGAACAAGCTATTGCAGATAAAGAGAAGAAAAAAATAATTGAATTGCGATTCTCAACTGAAGTTAGATTTAAAGAAGAGTCCACTCCGAATCTCGTAAAATAAAAATCTCATCCAAAATAGCCCATTTTATGAAAGATGTCAGTTTTCGGAGTGGACTCAAAGAAGGTTACTTCAATCAAAATAATATTTTCGAACTATTTTTTTTTCTGAATATTAAAATCTATCGCAATAGATTTCAATATAACGTATCATCAAAAGCAACGAATAATAACTAAATATTTAGTTTTATAAAATATTGAGCGATTGCTCTTTTATTTTTTCGAGTTCTTCTTTCATAGCCACTACGTGCCGCTGAATTTCGGCATCATTGGCTTTGGAGCCAATCGTGTTTATTTCTCTGCCAATTTCTTGAGAAATAAACCCGAGTTTTTTACCAATGGGTTCGTTTAAGTAAAGAATTTCGTTAAAGTACTTTAAGTGATTTCCTAAACGTACTTTTTCTTCATTAATGTCAAATTTTTCGATATAATAGACCAATTCTTGCTCAAACCTGTTTTTATCAACTTCTACATCTAATTCAAGGTTTGCCAAGGTTGTTTTTAATCTATCCGATACTTTTTCAACTCGGTTCTCATCAAGCTTTACAACTGCTTCTAAGTCTAATTTAATAGATGCTCCGTATTCTTTTAGTTTGCTCTCAAGCTCATTTCCTTCTTGAACTCTAAACTCATCGCAAGCTATAATGGCTTTTTTTATAACTTCAGAAACTTTATCAACAACCTTTTGTGGTATAAGCAGGTTATTAGAAGATTTAAAAACCCCAGGAGCCTGTATGGCCAATTTAAAAAGTTCTTCTTCTCCTACTTTACTCGCTTTCCCCATTTTTTTGTAAAGCATAAAGTACTTTTCAAATTGATCTTGGTCTATTAAGCTTTCTTCTGATAAATCATTTGAAATATCAATAGTTACCGCAATTTTGCCTCTTATAAGTAAATCCGAAATAACTTTTCGCCATTCAATTTCTTTTGCACTTAATTGCGAGGGCATTCTTAAATTAATATCTGCAAATTTGGAGTTTAAGGATTTTACTTCAACAGCAATGGTATATTCATCTACATGTAAACTTGCCAGCCCAAACCCAGTCATTGATTTTGTCATAAATTAAATTTCTAAAATTAAACTACCCCGAGGCCGAGCCATCGAAGTATTAAAAAGGAGTTTGCTACGCAAACAAACTTGTTTCCAACCCAAAGATCGGGGAATTAAACAAAAAGGCTATCGCCCTGCGATTAAAAATCGTGGCCTAAAGTAACGTAAAATCTAGCATCGCCCACTTGGTCGTCTTCGTAAGGAAAAGCCAAGTCAAACTTCATAAAATAGCCAAAAATCATACTTCTCATTCCAATACCATATCCCATAAGCCATGGGTTTTTAAACGTTTGAATTCGAGCCTCAAAACTAGCGTCACTAATAACAACTGTACTAATATTATTATCTTCGCTAAAAGGCGAAATTCCTGTCCAGGAAGACCCAATATCAAAAAAGCCAACTAGTTGAAAGTTCTTAATAAAACTGTTGCCCACAGGGCCTGAGTAAAAAATAGACGCTATTGGCATTCTTAATTCAAGGTTGGCAAACAGCACGTTTGAGCCATTAAATGTATTAAAATCATACCCTCGTAAAGAGGTTGCATACTGCAAAAAGTACAAATTCTGGTTTTCAACACTTGGCTGTGGAAGCCAAGGATTTTCCTGAGCCTGATCGTTCATAAATAACCAATTGTCCATTCCTCCTAGCAGGTAATTATGTTTGTACCTACCAAAAAAACTGCCGTAATATACTCTGGAAGCAAAAATAAGTGATCGGTAAATTTTTTGATAATGCCTAAAATCAAAACTTAAATTGCTAAAACTTCTATCGCGATCGTTCATCGACTCGTTATGCAAAAAACTCAGTTTAAACCTTGTTCCTTCCAACATATTTTGTCCAAACACGATAGAGTTATCATAAACAAATTCTGCGGTTATTCCCAAATATGAATTTTCTACCTTTTCTAGTTTGGGAGGACCTCCAGATAATAAAACTGGGTACAAATCTTGAAACTGAGTATAGGTATAAGAGGGTTTAATAGCCAATCTTGTTCTTTCTGTAAAGGGTAGCGATGCTGCAACTTCTATCTTATTTTTGGCATATTTCTGCCTTAACTCTCCTCCTTCATCAATAAACCAACTACTCCTATCAAACCGTGCGGAGTAATCTACTAAGTTTTTAAGAAATTGATACTCAACATATACATCGCCACTTTTAAAATCGGTAGAAATCATAGCTCCGCTTAAAAATCGATGGTTGCCTAACATGTCATTCATTTGGGCTTCGAGCAAAACACCAAAGCCTCGAATAGGGTCTATTACCCAAGAAGTGGTAATGTTATCGGCACTTACAATGGGTTCGTAATTAAATGGCCCCTTTACTTTGGTTGAGTGTGAGATTCGTTTGTATTTGCTCAAAAAAGAGCCGGTCTCTTTTTTCTTTTTTACCACCTCTTTATCAAACACATAATTATCAGTATCAATAAGCCCCGTTTCATCTGCTTCTTCCTTTTTTGGCTCAACTTTGGTTGTGTCTTTTACTACTTTAACTGGGGCAGGCTTTGGAATCTCTTTTTTTGAGATGAGGGGTCGGGAATTTCTTTTCTTAGCGGCTTCTAACCTTTTAGCTGACAAAAACTTAACTTGCTGTATCTGCTGCCTTGGGGTTAGGGGCGTAAATGATGAACGCGAAAAATCGAAGTTTGTATCCACAAATATCTGTTCATCTTTACCTTCTAATGCAACATATACAAATACGTTAGCCTCATAATTTACATCATAATTTCGAATGTTTTTCGAAAAATTGCTCACCTGCAAGTACAAACTATCTACAAGGCTGTACCTAAACAAATTAGTGATTCCTTTTTGATCGCTT
>JALSJD010000170.1 GCA_026989535.1 Cyclobacteriaceae bacterium | reverse complement strand
AGATAGATAACCAATGATTCTTGGATATTTTCTATTTGGATTTGCGTTTATGTAATCTAATATTACTTGATGACCAATAGAGATAAAAACTTCCTTGATGAATGCGAGATCTAAATCATCGTATTTTAGAGCAAATTCTAAATGAAACATAGGACTGTCATTGTTTACATCATATTTCGGCTTGAATGTTCGAACAATCGTATTGGTTAATCCTATTTCTGTTTTGTCTGTTGTTCCGATGTATGATTTATGTGTAAGCCGAAAGCCTTGGATGTCTAAATTTTTTTGAAGCCAAGAGAACCCTACTTTTTTCATTTGCTGGGATAAATTTAGTTTGTAAAGGGTAAATATAGTTTATTATGGCAAAACAAGGGTAAATATAGTTTTAATTACAAAATTTACTTCCCTTTTTGAATGGTAGGTAATTGGAATGCGTAATAGATTATTCATGAATTATTCAGGCTAGGGAGTTGAACCCGTGTTCGCCAACCTGGTGGGTATAAATCTTGGGTTAGCGTTTATTAATTATTTTTCAGATAAATAAACCTTCCTTTCGCTGATTTTAGTTGTTTTTCTCGTTTCATTGCTTCTGATTTAGAATTGTGAGATTCAGAGTATATTAGTTTCCAAGGTCTATATTTTATGGTATATCCTTTTGTAGCCAAAAAGTTATGGCTCTTTATTCTTTCTTTAAGATTTGAAGAATATCCGATGTAAATTTCATTAAAATTAGGGCTATAAAGTGCATAAACATGAAACATCTCAACAATATAAAACAGAAAAGGACGTAATGCAAAAAGTCGCTAAAAAGCGACTTTTTTAGTAGCGAAGACGGGAGTTGAACCCGTGACCTCAGGGTTATGAATCCTGCGCTCTAACCAACTGAGCTACCTCGCCATAAGTAAACCATTTGACCTGCTGCCAAATGCGAGTGCAAATGTACTAATTACATCTATAAAATAGCAAAGCGAAACTAAGATTTAGCCCGGATTTATTTTGCTAATGCTTTGTGTCTAAATAATAGTCTTGGGCGTAAAGTTTTGTGTTATACAATTGTTGGGCTAACTTTACTTGTCATGGACGCAGTTCTCAGAAAAAAAATTAATATTCTAATTCATTTGGCAGGAGCAGATGGTCATTTTGATGACTCGGAGCGTGCTTTTATTTATAATATTTGTTTACGCCACGGAGTTGACTTGGATACGATTGGAGACTTAATTGCGGAACCCGAACCAATTGGTTCATTGGGGGCACTTTCGCATACTACTGCGGTTGATTATTTAACCGAGAGTATTTTATTAATGCTGGTAGATGGTAAAGTACTGCCCAGCGAAGTGTTGTTTTGCCAAGATATGGGTTTGCGTTTAGGCTTTCAAAAGGCCGCTGTTGACCAACTTATTGAGGAGATAAAAGAAGATTTTGGAATTAAATATAACGAGCTTCATAAGCTTGTTTTGGCTCTTCCACACCCCAACAAGATTCAGGCATAGGTAAAATACCTATTTTTTGCATTATTGTAATTTTCTTTGCATTTTATAAATAGCCCCAAAGTACTTTTGAATCTGTAAGTTTTTCATACAGGTTTTGGTTAGGTGGCTCGGCATTTATGTTGAGCCATCTTTTTTTTATTGTTTTTTCCTTTTACGAACGGGAGGGAGTTCTATTTCTGGTTCAGGTTTATAAAAGGGCTCTTCTCTGTTTTCGATAATTAAAATATACTCGCCAGGTTTGAGGTCGCGGACAAAAATATCTAAGGCATAGCCCTTTTTATAGAGCTTACCATCCATATCTTTTATTTGATAGTCTGTGGCTTTGGATAAAGAAATGAGTTCATCCACATCATCAGTAGGATAAAACGAAATAGGATCAGCAGCAGAATAAAACTCAAAAATATCGGAATAAGTTGATAGGTTTGCTGATACATAATGCAGCCTAAATTGATTATCGCCTGCATAATGTACTACACCAATACTGTATTGGTTATTATCAATATCGCCTTTGGCTTGTACTTTTTTAATAACCTGCCAACCCTCTAAAAACTTTTTTTCAAGTTCGTAGTAGGCAGCTTTATCCTGCTCCCCTGTGCTAATCCACGCTATTGAGGATGGGTCGGCCATCGGTTGTACAATCGAAAACCCAGCTCCTGGTTGAAGTACCCGTGGGTTTAATAGTTTAGGGAGGCATTCGGAATAATGGAATACAATAATAGAAAGGGAATCATTTAAGCTAAACGATGAGAGGTTTATAGTTAAGGCTGATGAGTTGGGTTTAGAAATAACTGTTTGCCCATTAACCGTAACAGATTGAACGCAAAAATATTTTTTAGTACTATTATAAGGATTTTGAACATACACATCTCGACCTCGATATACCCCTTTTAGCATAAGCTGCTGAGCTTGAGAAGATAAGCTTATAAAAAAGAGGAGGTATAGAATATGTTTATTCAAAACGCAATGATTCAATAGGATCTAGTCTTGCTGCTTTTTTAGCAGGGTAGTAACCCGATCCTACCCCTACGACAATCCCAATTAAAAATGAAAATAAAATCCACACCCAAGGTATAATAAAAGATATATCATCTCCAATTAGATTGGTTACTAAATTTCCTAATGCCATTCCTAATATAATTCCGGCTATGCCGCCCATTTGCGTAACAACAATGGCTTCTATTAAAAATTGTTGCCTAATCCGGGATGGTGTTGCGCCTAGTGCTTTACGAATGCCAATTTCTCGGGTACGCTCCGTTACCGATACCATCATAATGTTCATAAGCCCTATGGAGGCACCCAAGAGCGTAATAATGCCTATTCCAAAGCCCCCCATTTTTAAATATCCCGAAATATCATTGAGCCTTTCGGCTAGCGATTCGCTTCTTTCAACCACAAAAGATTCTGGCTCTCCAATTTTATCGTGCCTAATAATGCGCATTAAGCCTTGGGCTTCGCCCATTGCTTGCTCCATAGAGAATGAATTGTCAACCAACACATCAATATCAATGGTTAGGCTTTTGCCAGCAGCCATGGCCCGTGCACTATTAAGCGGTATAATTACACGGTCATCGGAACTGCCACCATCCATTGCGCCCTGCTCGCTTAGTACGCCAATAACTCTAAACCGAATGCCCCATACAGAAATTTCTTCTCCGATAGGCTCGGTCTCTTTTTTAAATAACTTTTTGGAAATCTCTTGGCCAATTACGGCTACATTTGACCCGTACTTAATTTCAATTTCTGAAAAATTCCTGCCTTTTTCTATGTCTAAACCCTCTTGGTAAATGTAATTTTCGTTACCTCCAACTACACTAATATTGGGGTTTGTTTTTTCAGATAATCGCTTTACTTCTGCAATTTGTGTAATAAATGACGAAAGGCTAACCTGTGCATTCGTGCTAAATTTTTCCGAAAATTTAACGGCCTGTTTATACGTAATTGCAGGGTAAACACGTTCATCTCGCCCTCTGGATCGCCCCCTTGACCTTTTAACTGAAACATTAAAGGAGTTGGCTCCTAAACTCGAAAAACTCTCGGTAATTGAAGACTGGATGCCATCAATGGCGGTGAGTATGCCAACCAACGAGGCAATTCCAATGGCAACAATTAAAGCGGTTAGCACGCTTCTTAATAAATTGGCATTTATCGAACGAAATCCTTCCCTAATATTTTCTATTAAATTCATTTGATGATTTATATGGATGCAAAGTAAGTAATTCCTGTTATTTTTGATTTACCGCTCATCAGTAATTTTACTATTTTGATAAAATTTATACAAATCTCATTCTTGGTTATTGCCTCAGTTTCATCCTATGCAAACTATTTGCTTATTCCTATGGATGAATCTCAAACAGATCACCTTAAAGCATACGGAATAACCTACTGGGTGTTACAAAAAGAAGTAGAAGCCGATTGGTTATTAAACTACCGAGGTGGTTGCTTTATGATGAAACAGCACACATTGATTGAGAATGAATTGATTGTGCGTGGTGTTTCTTATGAAGTGATAAGTGATGCTAAAGCAAACAGTATTTTGAGGGAAATAGCGAGTCCATCCTCTAATATGGATGTAATGAAACTCAATAAATTCCCTAAAATAGCGGTGTATTCACCCAAAAGTAAGCAGCCTTGGGACGATGCCGTAACCCTGGTGCTTACCTATGCCGAAATTCCGTATGATGTAATTTTTGATGATGAAGTGATGACAGATGAATTGCCTACATACGATTGGCTGCACTTGCACCACGAAGACTTTACAGGGCAATACGGTAAATTTTGGGCCAATTACAGCAACCAGCCCTGGTATATTGAGCAGCAGCAAGAGTTTGAAGCAAATGCTGCCAAATTTGGCTTTAGTAAAGTATCTGAATTAAAATTGGCTGTGGCTAAAAAAATTAGAGATTTTGTAACAGGCGGAGGGTTTCTATTTGCTATGTGCTCTGCTACAGATACCTATGATATTGCCATGGCAGCGGATGGGTTAGACATAATTGAACGAATGTATGATGGCGACCCAGCCGACCCTACGGCTCAACAAAAATTGGATTATAGTAAAACATTTGCGTTTAAAGAGTTTGTTTTATCACGAAACCCGCGTGAAATTGAATTCTCAAATATTGATATGCAGTTTCGGGAAAGAGGCTTAACCCAGCAAACTGATTTTTTTAAATTATTTGAATTTTCCGCCAAGTGGGATCCTATTCCTACTATGCTAACTCAAAACCATGTACATGTAATAAAAGGTTTTATGGGGCAAACTACAGCTTACCGAAAACAGCTTGTAAAATCAGAAGTGGTAATAATGGGAGAAACAAAATCAACCGGAGAGGTAAGGTATATACACGGAATATTTGGCAAGGGGTTTTGGACTTTTTATGGCGGCCACGACCCCGAAGACTACCAGCATTTTGTAGGGGAGGAGCCTACGGATTTAAACTTGCATCCCAATTCTCCTGGCTATAGGCTTATTTTAAATAATATCTTGTTTCCGGCTGCTAAAAAGAAAAAGCAGAAAACATAGCTACTCGTAGAGGACTCTGAGTAAACAAAGAAAATAGCAATAGCTACAGAGTCCCAGCCAACCGGATGGTGACTCTGAGCGAGGGAAAAAGCACAAGTTGCAAACTTGCGCTAGTGGGCAAATTAGAAATTCTCAGAAAAGAATATCCTAAAATCTCAACAACCCCCGAAGTTGAAGAGTTATTATTTATTGCAATTTTCTTTTATATAGGCTAATAAAAAAGAACGTCTATTCTATTTCATAGCCACCTTGCTCTTAATCGTTACTTTTTGTATGGGTTTAGCAGGGTCGTTGCTATAAATGGTAACGGTTTTTATTTGGTTTCCTTTTCTGCCTGCCGAGTTAAAAGTCACTTTCATTTCCACCGATTCGCCAGGTTTTAAATCCGTGCTTGCCAATTGAGGAATTGTGCAACCACAACTCGCCTTGGTTTTACGAATGTTTAAGTCCGTTTTACCTGTATTTGTAAGTTTAAACGTAGTACTCACCACATCACCTGAAGTAATGCTTCCAAAATTATGTACCGTATTTTCAATCGAAAGCTTAGGCGCATTTAACTTTTGTTCTTCAGTCATAGGCGCAAAATACTCTTGAATATCCGCATAAACCGATAAACTCTTACGGGCATTATCACCTTCTTCGTTAGTGGTAAACACAATATTATCCGACATAAACCCTAACTCATTTTTAGCTTTCCCATCATAGGATACAATAACTTCCCCCTTTTCTTTAGGTGCTAATGTTTCTGGCATAAAACTGATGCTAATATAAGAGGGACCTTCAAACTCTTTTGCAAATACAATGGAACTATCAGAAGCATTATATATCGTAAATTTTTTTGCAACCGTCTCATTATTAAATACTTTACCCATATTAAAAGCCCTGTATTTTACTCTAATTCCACCCAAAAGTGTTGGCAAATCGTCTTCCACCGTTCTGGGCTTAGGTTCTACTTGCCCATTAATACGAAGAATAATAGTAGCATTATCGGATGTGGTTACAGTTAAAGTTTTATGAAAAGGCCCTGGTCTGTTTAATGGGTTATAACTAACCTTAATAAACCCTTCTTCGTCTGGAGCCACTTCTTCCTTAGTCCAGGCTGGAGTGGTACAGCCGCAAGAGGCTTTTACATGTAGTATTTTAATAGGCGTTGCTCCCGTATTTTTAAATACAAAATCGAACTCCGCAGGCCCATCAACCTCTTTAATGGCACCAAAATCATGCGAAGGCTCCTCAAAAGTTAAGTTCTTTAATTCTTGCCCCGCAAGTGTTGTACCCGATAATAGAAAAATAAAAAATAGCAATCTCATTAGTAATTCAGTTAAATGCATTTCAAAGATACATTATATGAATGTTCTGTTAGCCGTTCTCTCAGAGATTTATCATATTTGTAAACTACTCATAGGGTTTTGAAATTAGAATAAATTATAATTATGGCCAGAATTTTAACAGGCATACAATCATCAGGTAAACCGCACTTAGGCAATTTACTAGGAGCAATTAAGCCTGCCATAGAATTATCCAAGAATAAGAATAATGAATCTCTCTTTTTTATTGCCGACCTACACGCCCTTACCACGGTAAAAGATGCTGACCTTATAAAAACTCATACGCAAGCAGTTGCTGCGGCTTGGTTAGCCTTTGGTTTTGATACCGATAAAAATTTGTTTTACCGCCAGTCTCGAATACCTGAGGTAACTGAACTTACGTGGTACTTAAACTGCTATACGCCTATTCCAATGCTGCAAAATGCGCATTCGTATAAAGATAAGGCTGATAAACTCTCCGATGTAAATGCAGGCTTATTTACCTACCCAGTACTTATGGCTAGTGATATATTAATGTACGATGCTGATTTTGTACCCGTTGGCAAGGATCAACAGCAACATTTAGAAATGACTCGCGATATTGCTAAAAGTTTTAACCACCATTATAATGAGGAGGTATTTATAATACCTGAAGTTAAAATTGATGAAGCAGTAATGACGGTACCTGGAACGGATGGGCAAAAAATGAGCAAAAGTTACGGGAATACGATTGATATATTTTTGCCGGAGAAGCAGTTACGTAAAATAGTGTTGGGCATTATTACCGATAGTACATCATTGGAAGCCCCAAAAAATCCGGATACTTGCAACGTATTTGCACTTTATAAACTGTTGGCCTCGCAAGATCAAATAAAGGATATGCGCGGAAATTACGAAGGCGGAAATTATGGATTCGGTCATGCGAAGCAAGCTCTTTTTGAACTCATTATGGATGAGTATAAAAACGAACGAACATTATTTGACGAGTTTATGAATAACCCGGATGAGTTAGAAAATAGATTACAACAAGGAGAAGCCAAGGCACGCACCATTGGGCATAAAGTGTTAAATCGTGTTCGAAAAGTAGTGGGGTTTAAATCATAAGATAATGAATGAGTTGCAGTTTCCTATAGGAAAATATAAAAGCATAAAAAATCCAAAGGCTGAAAAGGTTCAGTTGTGGAAAGATACTATTGCCATTTTTCCTATAGAACTAAAAAAAACAGTTAATAATTTATCCAATCAGGAATTAACCAAAACCTATCGTGAGGGGGCTTGGACAATCAAACAATTAGTACACCATGTAGCCGATAGTCATATAAACGCATTTATGCGGTTTAAGCTGGCACTCACCGAGGATAAACCCATTATAAAGCCTTATTTTGAAGCCAAATGGGCAAACTTATCAGATTATAAAGGTGACATAACATTCTCCTTAAAAATAATAGAAGGGATACATGCCAGATGGGTAGAATTACTTAAAGGAATGAGCAAAGACGACTTTTTAAAGAGGTATATTCATCCGGAGTATAATAACGAATACGATTTAACCGAAGCTCTTTGCCAATACGACTGGCACTGCAGGCATCATTTAGCACATATAGAATTAGCAAAAAAACAATAGTCCAAAGCTAGAAGCCGGAAGTCAGAAGATAAAACTTCCGACTTCCGGCTTCTAGCTTCAAACTTTACATTATGACCGCAAGAGAAAAAGCAGAAAATTGGCTTAGCCAACACATAGACCAAGACATTAAAGAAGGCATTCAGGCATTACTCGATGGCCCTGAAAACGAGTTAAACGAAGCGTTTTATAAAGAGTTGGAATTTGGCACGGGGGGACTTAGAGGCATTATGGGTGTGGGTTCTAACCGAATGAATAAATACACCTTGGGTATGGCCACACAGGGGCTCTCTAATTACCTCAATAAAACCTTTGCTAACGAAGAAATTAAGGTAGCCGTTGCGTTCGACTGCAGAAATAACTCCAATTATTTTGCCGAAATCACAGCCGCAGTATTTTCTGCCAATGGCATTAAGGTATATGTTTTTGAAGAACTTAGGCCAACTCCTGAGCTTTCATTTGCCATTCGAACATTGGGTTGCAAAAGTGGTGTGGTACTAACTGCCTCGCATAACCCCAAAGAATATAATGGCTATAAAGCCTATTGGGATGATGGCGCACAAGTTACCCCACCACACGACAATAATATTATTAAAGAGGTGCAAGCGATTACGTCATTAACCGATATAAAATTTGATGCCAATCATTCATTAATTGAAAAAATAGGAGAAGAGATTGATACACAATACCTTAACTCAATTAAAGCCTTAGCACTCGATCAAGATATTATTAATAAGGAAAGTGATTTAAATATTGTATTTTCGTCTATTCATGGAACCGGCATCACGATGGTGCCTCCGGTACTGGACATACTGGGTTTTACCAATGTAAATATTGTAAAAGAACAGGCTAAACCTGATGGCAATTTTCCTACGGTAATTTATCCCAACCCTGAAGAAGCTGAAGCACTTACACTAGCGCTAAAGTTGGCTAATAGTACTCATGCAGATTTACTAATGGCCACCGACCCAGATGCTGATCGAGTAGGCATTGCTGCTATGTCATCTAACGGAAAGTTTGAGCTTATAAACGGCAATCAATTGATAAGTTTGTTAGCCTATTACACCCTTAATAAACGCAAAAAGCTAGGCACTTTACACACAGATACACAGTATATGGTAAAAACCATTGTGAGTACCGACTTATTCGATACGATATGCGCAGATTTTAAAATGCCTTGTTATAATACGCTTACTGGCTTTAAATACATTGCTACCACTATTAGAGAGCTGGAAGGTGCTAAGCAGTTTATAGGCGGTGGCGAAGAAAGCTATGGATATATGCCTTCGGCAGTTACACGTGATAAAGACGCAGTAGCTACCTGTGCCCTTATTGCTGAAATGGCTGCCGATGCAAAATCAAAAGGGGAAACTTTATGGGATGTATTAAACGATATTTACACTCAATATGGGGTATGGTATGATAGTATGATGCCCATTACCCGTAAAGGAATGAAAGGTGCTGAAGAAATAAAAGCCAAAATGAAACAATTTAGGGAAAACCCTCCTAACCTATTGAGTGGAGAAAAGGTGACAGTAATTAAAGATTATTTGACTGGATTGGAGAAAGACTTAACTTCTGGCAAAGAAAAAACATTGGATTTTCCTTCCTCTAACGTGCTTCAGTTCTTTACCGAAAACGGAAGTAAAATATCGATTCGACCCTCAGGCACAGAGCCAAAAATTAAATTCTATTTTAGCTTAACACGCACTGTTACAGGTGCATCTGAAATATCAGCTACCAATCAATTACTAAAAGCTAAAGTAGAAGAAATTAGTAATAACTTAAATTTAAACCAATGGTAAATAGCTTTATACAATTGTTTGATAGAGACTTGGAGTATCTTGAAGCAGAAGTGAAGACTTATAAAAAAGAATCTGATTTATGGCTATTGCCAAAAGGTATTAATAATACAGGTGGAAACCTTTGCCTGCATGTAGTTGGCAATTTGCAACATTATATTGGGCACATATTAGGCAACTCTGGTTATGTACGAAACGAAGAAGCAGAGTTTAGCGATAAAAATGTAATGGTAACATCGCTGGTAAAAGAAATTGAAACCACACGAAAAGCGGTAATTATGACACTTAATGATCTGACTGAAGAACAATTAGCAAGCAATTACCCTTTAGAATTATTTGGAGATCCGATGAGTACATCATTTTTTCTTATCCATCTGCACGGGCATTTAAACTATCATATAGGGCAAATTAATTACCATAGGCGGTTGGTGCAAATTTATCGATGTTAATGAGTTCAGGCTTGACTTTATAAACAAACACTAATTAATTTCATTACCTGATTTATATCATAGGAAATCGCTGGTGTATTTAGTAAATTGAAAAAGTATTTTTAAATAATAAAATTATGAAAACGTCCATCATAATTGGTTTACTAATAGGTGCTATGGCATTTCCTATGATTATAATACCCTTAATGGGTTTTGGAATAGTTGTATGGGGGCTTTATGTTTTTTTTCATGACATAATATGGCTTAACCTACACAGCCATCGACACATAGAATAATATAAGTGTGCATTAAGCTAACTTTTGACTCCCTATTTTTTAGGGGTAGAAGAAAATAACCTTTTTGGTGTTTTTAAGAATATATTATACTTTGTAATCAATAAGCTACATTCTTATAGGTTAACCATGATAAAGATTTTTTTCTTACTTGCTTCTTATCATTCACCCTATAAAAATAGCGAATTATAAACTAATGGCTACTCAAATATCTCTATCTGCTCTGGCAATAGTCTAAAACTCATCCGGTGGTAAGGCGTAACACCCAACTTACGAATCCCATTTCTATGTTCTTTGGTAGGATAGCCCATATTTTTAGACCAGCCGTAGCCAGAGTACTCAGCATCTAATGCTAACATATACGCATCACGATACGTTTTAGCTAAAATAGAAGCGGCTGCAATGGCCATGTATTTACCATCTCCTTTAATAATGCATTCGTGGTTTATGTTGAGGTAAGGGGTAAAACGATTGCCATCAATCAGTAATAATTCAGGGGTTTGATTGAGTTGTTCCACCGCTCGGTGCATTGCCAAAAAAGAAGCATTCAAAATATTAATTGAATCAATTTCTGTATGATCTACAAAGGCTACCGCATAGGCCAAGGCCTCTTTTTCAATTATTAACCTCAACTGATTTCTATTTTTTGCTGTTAGCTTTTTAGAGTCATTGAGTAAAGGATTGGAGTAGTTTTTAGGTAAAATTACAGCACCTGCAACCACAGGGCCAGCCAGACATCCTCGACCGGCTTCATCGCAGCCGGCTTCGAGTAGATTAGGAGTAAAACTAGAGAGTAACATTATTGGCGAATCTACAATCATTTCTACGCATATCTAACCATAAATGGGCTAATTTTGGCGACTTAAACTCCCTCACGTCATTCTTGCGAAGGCAGAAATCTCTTTATTGTTTAACAGGTTCTTTCCTTCGAAGGAATGACGTTTCCATATTATGACCATAAAAGAACACCTTAAAATAAATGTAAACCTTGCGGTGCCCGTAATGGCAAGCCAGCTTGGGCAAGTATTGGTGGGTGTGGCTGATAATATGATGGTAGGCCAAGTGGGGTATATTCCCCTAGCTGGAGCTTCGCTAGGCAATGCTATCTTTTACTTATTTATGACCTTTGGTTTGGGCGTTTCTTTTGCCATTACGCCTTTGGTGGGCTTTGCCGATGGGCAAGGGGATAAAAAACAATGCGGCCAAGTGCTGAGGCACGGGCTGTTGGTTAATACCATACTCGGGTTTTTACTCTTTGCGGCTGTGATGGTTGCTGCCGATTACCTCCATTTATTTGGGCAAGAACAAGCTGTGGTTGAACAAGCTACGCCTTATATGTTTGTGATTGGCTTTTCAATGATTCCGCTTCTCATCTTTCAAACCTTCCGACAATTTAGCGAAGGGCTTTCTATGACTAAAGCACCCATGGTGGTATCGGTAAGTATGAATGTTCTAAATATAATTTTGAACTATATATTAATCTACGGTAAATTCGGAGCTCCTGCAATGGGATTGGTAGGTGCAGGTATTGCAACGCTTATTTCAAGAATTGTAATGGCCATTGTAATGGTTATTTATGTGCTTAGCAATAAAAGATTTAAACCTTATTTAAGTGGGTTAGGGCTACAAAACTTAGACTTTACCCTCATAAAAGATTTGCTTCGAATCGGGATTCCTGCTGGCTTGCAATTTGTATTTGAAGTAGGTGCTTTTAGCATGGCGGCCTTAATGATGGGTTGGATTGGCGCTCCCACCCAAGCCGCACATCAAATAGCCATCAATATGGCTTCTATCTCGTATATGACGGTTTCTGGGCTTGGAGCTGCAGCAGCCATTCGGGTAGGCAATCAATTAGGTAAAAGAAATTATAAAACCATGAAAAATGCTGCACTCACGCTTATTGCTATGGGAACAGCCCTAATGGTTGTATTTGCAGGAGTATTTATCATAGGTAAAGATGCGCTTCCATTATTATATAATGATAAACCTGAAGTGGTAAGCATTGCTGCTGGGCTTCTAATTATTGCGGCTCTGTTTCAAATATCCGATGGCATTCAGGTAATTTCTTTGGGTGCTTTGCGTGGTATGAAAGACGTTAAGATACCAACTATTATAACGTTTATCTCTTACTGGCTAATCGCTTTACCCTTGGGCTATGTATTGGCATTTAATTATGGATATGGTGCTGATGGAATTTGGTTCGGGCTATTTCTAGGCCTTACCATTGCTGGAGTTTGGGTGTTTATCCGATTTATTAAATTGGCGAATAAGCAAATTTTAGAAACCTCCATTCGCTAAGAATTTATAATAAGACAAATACATCTTATTATTTAGAACAATTACAAATAATAGTTTCATTTTTGCATCAGGCTATGCTATGTATTTTTAATTCAATTCATACCCATTTTTAAAGGAGTGATGTTTTGGATATGTAGGCTTGGTGTGTTTTAAATTTTTAAGCTTATTTATTATACTTATGAATACTTTTTTATCTACTGTAAAACAGTTGCCCGAAAGTCATCCTGTTAAAGTCTATTATCAGGAAAGTGAATTAATTCAAGATTTACTACAAGAGCTTACAGCTATTGATCTGGAAGTTGAGTTTCAAAAATATTTCAATGTCTTTAATCAACTTGCTACCATCGAAAAGCGATTTGCTCGAAAAGAAAACCAATTATTTCCTTACCTCGAAAAACATGGTTGGAACGGCCCTAGCCAAGGAATGTGGGCTTTTCACGATAATATTCGCGACCAGTTTAGAGCGTTAAACACGTTAAACGAAGCGCAGGATATTTCAAATATCAAAAAATCCCTTCCCTCCTTAATAGACGAAATTCAACGCCTTTTGTCTATTGAAGATATGCGATTATTCCCGAATGCGATGGAGCTTTTAACAGAAGAGGATTGGAAAGAATTTTATGAAGGCGATGAAGAAATGGGCTGGATGCTTGCCTATAAACCTACTCCATATCCTGCCTTGGATGAAGCCTATATTCACCCTAGTGAAGATACCCAAGAGCGAAAATTATCTTTTTCATTGGACAACACACATCACTACGATGAAGGGTATATGACCCCCGAACAGGTAAACTTACTGCTCCGATTTTTACCGGTTGATATTACCTATGTGGATGAAAACGACAAGGTGATTTTTTACAACCGTGGCGAAGACCGAGTGTTTAAACGCAGTAAAGGAATTATTGGCAGAGAAGTTAAATTTTGCCACCCGCCTAAAAGTGTAGATATGGTAATTAGAATTGTAGATGAGTTTAAAGCAGGCACCAAAGATGTAGCTGAATTTTGGATTCCTTTTAAAGGCCGTATGACCCATATTAGGTATTTTGCCATACGCGATAAAGACAAAAATTACAAAGGCGTGGTAGAAATGAGCCAAGATGTAACCGACATCCAAAAATTAGAAGGGCAAAAACGATTATTGGATTGGGATTAGAGTTTTTGTAGTTAACTCATAGTACGAATATAGCCGCCTCAAAAGTCTCGTGCTACGAGTACAATACCAAACTCATAGTACGAGTATAGCCGCCTCAAAAGTCTCGTGCTACGAGTACAATACCAAACTCATAGTACGAGTATAACCACCTCAAAAAGCCTCGTGCTATGAGTACAATACCAAAACTCATAGTACGAGTATAACCACCTCAAAAAAGCCTCGTGCTATGAGTGCAATACCAAAACTCATAGTGCGAATTTTCTATGCGGCTATATTCGCAC
>JALSJD010000169.1 GCA_026989535.1 Cyclobacteriaceae bacterium | reverse complement strand
CATCCAGATCTAAATCGGAAGATGTTCGGTCTGAGATGATTTGATATGCCTCCTCTTGATGTTTATTGTTCCTGAAATATTTTTCAATAAGGTTAAACGGACGGTATTTTTCAAACTTGGGGTTTCCCCAATTAGCAATGATTTTTTTCGTTGAGATGTCAAGGCTTTCTTTCCCCTATACCTCGCTAATAAAAAAATCGAAAGCATAATAATGCCAAGTCCGGATAGATATACCATTGTGTTTTAATTCAAGCTCAATAACACCTATAATTAATTAAAGTAATAACAGGGCATTTGCTAAATCAAAAAAGGCGACATCAATATATTGATGTCGCCTTTTTTAGTAATGAATTTTTCTCCTTACTCTACCCAATCGGCAATAAACAAGTTGGTATCACGAGTGCCACCATTGTTTCGGTTAGAAGAAAAGATAATTTTTGTGCCATCGGGCGAAAACATAGGAAAGGCATCAAAAACTGAATCGTGCGAAATTTGCTCTAATCCGGTACCGTCAACATTAATCATAAACAGGTTAAACTCAAACCCTCTATGCCCTTTATGATTAGAAGCAAAAATCACTTTTTCGCCCGAGGGGTGAAAGAATGGTGCCCAATTGGCTTTACCTAAACTTGTTAGCTGACGTAAATCAGAGCCATCGGCATTACAGATGTAAAGCTCCATATTGGTGGGGGCAACTAAGCCTTGCGAAAGCAAATCTTTGTACTCCTTTTTAGCTTCATCCGTTTGAGGACGCGAAGAGCGGAAAATTAGTTTTGTGCCATCCGGAGAGAAAAATGCTCCGCCATCATAGCCTAATTCAAAAGTAATTTGTTGTACGTTGCTCCCGTCTATATCCATCGTGTAAAGTTCTAAATCGCCCGTTCTATCCGAGGTAAACACAATTTTATCCCCTTTTGGAGAAACCGTAGCTTCTGCATCATAACCCGGCTCGCTGGTTAATTGAGCCGTAATATTACCTTCTAAATCAGCTACAAAAATATCGTAAGTGCTGTAAATTGGCCAAAGGTACTTGCCACCAGGCTTGCGTTCTGGTTCGGCAGGGCAGGCGTCATCGCCTAAATGAGTAGAGGCATACACAATGGTGGAATCGCCTGGCATAAAGTAGGCACAAGTGGTTCTTCCTTTGCCAGTGCTAATTAAGGCAGGTCGTTCATTTTTTATATTAACCGTGGCTACATCAAAATAATAAATTTGATCGCACTGTACATCCCAAGCTTGGTTATTACTTTGAAAAACCACTTTTGAGTTATCAAAACTCCAATAAGCCTCGGCATTATCGGCTGCAAATGTTATTTGCTGTATATTTTTAAAATGTTTTTCATCTGGGTATAATAAACTAGCCACTGAATCTTGTGCAACTTCCGTTTGTTCAGTTTTCGACTCTTCAGATGTAGTAGTACCAGAACAAGCTGTAAACAAAACAGCAAGTATAAATAGTAAAAAGTAATTTGCCTTTGAATGCATCATTAGGATTGATTTTATATGAACTGCAAATATGGTAAAACTTAGAATAATTCTATTGTTTAACTACCGTAAATTCCACCCTTCGGTTAAGTCTTCGGGTGGCTTCTGTTTTATTAGAAGCAATTGGCTTACTGCCACCATACCCCTTTCCTGTTAACCTCTTTGACTCTATTCCATTATCAATAAAGTATTTAACCACCGCATCTACTCGTTCTTGACTTAGTTTCTTATTTAAACGAGCATTTCCCACATTATCGGTATGGCCTCCCAATTCAATTTCCATGGTGGGGTTGTCCTTCATCATTTGAATCATCAAATCAAGCTGCTCGTACGACTCTTCTAAAAACTCTGTTTTCCCTCTTACAAACAACACAAGGTCTAGTTTTACAGTTGTACCAAGCTCGATGGGTTGTAAAACCACATTATGCTCCACTTCTTTAGGTTCATTAGTAGTAATATCAATTTTTACACTATGGCTAATATAGCCATCAGTCTCCACCACCAATGTATATTGATTAGCCTCGGGTAAATCGAAGGCAAAAGCCGTTGCCAAGGTTTGATTTTGTTCGTAATCACCTCCTGCAATTCGAATGGTAGCAGCCAC
>JALSJD010000168.1 GCA_026989535.1 Cyclobacteriaceae bacterium | reverse complement strand
ACTCTCCAATAGGGTTAGCCACATCTGTTTCCTTAGAACCGGCAGACGTAACGGGTACGAGTGGATATACACATCCAGTAGAAAAAGCAACGATATTTGAATTCTTAAACCGTTCGGCAATAAGCCCGGGCAGGTAAGAGTTCATAGCCCAAGTAAGAGATTCGTTGCCTTCGGTGCCAAATTTTTGACCAGCTAAATAAAATACATTTTTTGCTTCCGGCAATGATTTTAGAAAGTCAGCATCTAGCAAATCGCCTTTAAAGGTTGTAATGCCATGGGCTTCGAGGTAAGCTTGTTGTTCGGGCGTGCTAAAGCGAGCAACCCCTATTATTTTATTAGAACCGCCTACCTGATCAATCGCTCTTTTAGCCATCTTAGCCATTGATATACCCATTTTACCAGCAACTCCCAGAAATAAAATATCTCCTTTCAGTTCTTTAAACTGATTAATTAATTCCTGACTAGGGGTTGAAAGAGCGTCTTCCAACTCTTCTTCGTTTTTAAAATTTGTGTTCATTTTACTTTTTATCTTTTGAAATATTTTTAATGCCAAAAATAGGAGCCCCTATATTCCAACTATTCTTTTTAAAATCACCTGTCTTACTATTAGCCCAATCAATTTTAATCCCATAATTAAGAGAATACTTATCTAAAATACTTTTTACGTTTAAGCCTGCACCAATGGCCGGACTTAGTGCCTGTAAGCCAAAATTATTGGTATTAACATTTGTAAACTTTGGGTCTTTTTCAACAGGGCTATTACCATAAATGCCTGCTTGCCAAAAACGATTGATTGTTTTGTACAGGTAATTACTGTTTTTCACTATTATATATTTGGTTCTACCACGATCCGAATTCTATCGGATTTAATGGAATTAGTAATACAGTTTATTTTGCAAGTATTCATTGAGTGCTTTGTGCCTCCTTAGTGTTCTTTTTGGTTAATGTATTTTTGGTAATATAACCACAAAGAACACAGAGTTTTACCTGCCTACCGGACAGGCAGGCACAAAGGGCACTAAAAAAACAGGCAATACATATTCTTATTTGCAGTTATTATTTTATCTTTTTTATCATCAAATTTCTTAATACATTTCATTAAAATAGCAGTATAACCATATATCTTAATGCGGTTTATTCCTTACAAGTATAAACTGTGCCTTGAAGCACATTATGGCTAATTGAAAATTTACCATGAGCTACATCTGCCACCAGCAAATCGGCACTTTTGCCCACTTCAATTGAGCCGCTGCCTGATTGTATGGCATCTTTTTCGAAAATACTCAGTATTCTGGCAGGATTTGAGCTAAACATTATGGAGGCTTGAACCAGTGCCTCGTGCAAGGGTAAAGCCTCGTGCATTCGATGCCATGTGCCAGGCATTTGGGTGGTAAGCCACGAAACAACATTGGCATACCCTACATCTGATTTTAGTACGCTACCAAACAGGGTGTTTTCTGTGCCAAGTACCTGTAGGTATCGCTTATTTTTACTTACGGCTCCTTTTAAACCTAAAAGTTCAAACTGCTCTAAATCGGGCAATCCATTGGCAAACATAGTGTCGGTAATCATTACTACTCGCTCGTGTCCTTTTCGGGCAATTACATCGCGCACATAAGAGGGGTCAACATGGTAGCCATCACAAATTATTTCCAAGTACACCTTATCCGAACGCAGCATTACTTCTACTGCACCGCCCTTACGAAAGCTTTTGCTATTGCTTCGGCTGGGGCCGTTTAAAAAATGAACGGCTACATTTAACCCGGCATTTACGGCTTGCAAAAACTCATCGCCAAAGGCAGCACTATGCCCCCCTGCCACCACTACACCATTTTTTATAAGCTCTTCTGTGAGTTCACAACCTTTTTTACCATGTTCGGGTGGTATATTTACTATTTTTAGTAGGTTTCCTGAAGCATTTTGAAGGGCATCAATAACTTCCTGTTTTGGTTCGCAAAAATAGTTAGGATTTTGTGCACCTGCATACACAGGGTCTTTTAAAAAGCTTCCTTCTAAATTAATGCCATATACCAAATTTTTATACATAGGATGAGCAGTTAAAAAGCTTTTAATATGGCCTAATGCTATACATAATTTATC
>JALSJD010000167.1 GCA_026989535.1 Cyclobacteriaceae bacterium | reverse complement strand
AAATAACTACTTTTATTAATGAGGATTTTATGAAATTGACTAAAAATGATACGTATATATTAAATCAATGAAACAAGTAATACGAATCTATACCTATTTTCTCTTTTTATGGTGGCTAATAATGGGTTTTAGCTATACTGCCCATGGGCAAATAGTGGCGTCTGCAGCAAATCTAAGCTATCAATTAAACCCCAATGCCGATTTACACATAACCCATAAGGCTATAGCTAACTATTTAATTATGATGGAGGTGGAAGTACGCAATGAAACCTCCTTTAACTCGCTGGTTTATGCGTATGCCTTTACTAATAGTTTAAATACACCCATTATTAACGATTTTGCCGAAGTAAACTTAGCCAAGTTTGAACTACCTATACCCGAAAACAAAAGAATTTATGTATTCGAATCAGCCAAGAAAAATGCTAATTATTTAATTCTCAGAATTGGCATTAAGGGTTCGGATGCCCACTTTACGTATATTATTAATTTAAATGTATCTGCTAGTTTCTTTATCAGCAAAGCTGAACTCCCCATTCCTTTTTTAGCAAATTATGTGCCTGTAAACACCCCGTTTAAAATTGCAAAACCAGCTGGTGCACATAGCAATTTTAGCCTTCGGTTTTATCCCAAAAAATTTAAACCTTCGTTGCCACCTATGGCTAATATTAAAAGAGATAAATCTTTTGGGCAGGCAGATACCACGTTTATTATTGCTACTGACAGCACTCTGTTACCCCATAAAGAAGGTATGTACTCTATTTTTGAAGAAGGGAATGAGAAGGCAATTTCATTTTTTAAAATAAGTAATAAAAATTACCCTCAACTTTCGAGCATTCGTGAAATTATTGATGCCAGCATTTTTCTTTTTACAAAAAAGGAGAAAGACAAACTAACAACTTCATCAAATCCTAAAAAAGACTATGATGCTTTTTGGCTCAAAAATACAAATTCGGCAGAAAAAGCTGGCAAGATGATAGCCGCCTATTTTAAGAGAGTAAAAGAAGCCAATGCCATGTTTACCACGTATAAAGAAGGGTGGAAAACTGACATGGGAATGATTTATATTATCTTTGGGCCGCCAGGTAAAGTTTTTAGAAACGAAGGAAGTGTTGAGTGGGTTTACAACAAAACGTATGAGTTACCTAACTTGAATTTTAAATTCTATTTAAAAGGCGGGGAAACAAGTGAAGTTTTTGAATTGGAGCGAAATATTACGTATCAAAACAGTTGGTTTAGAGCAATAGATTTATGGAGAAAAGGGAAAAAAAACCTGTAAACAAAGATATGATTTTTGGCATCCGCCCTATACAGGAGGCCATTAAGTCAGGCAAAACATTTGATAAGCTTTTTATACAAAAAGACCTGACGGGCGATTTGCTAAAAGAGCTTATCACTGAGCTAAAAGATAACCGTGTAATTTTTACCAAGGTACCCTTTGAAAAACTAAATCGGCTTACGCGCAAAAACCACCAAGGAGTGGTTGGGTTTATTTCGCCTATTGAGTTTGCTTCCATCGACAACATCATTGATCGTTGCTTTGCTACCGGAAAAAACCCATTAATTGTGGTGTTAGATAGAATTACCGATGTGCGTAATTTTGGTGCCATTGTGCGTACAGCAGAATGTGCCGGTGTTGATGCCATTGTGGTGCCTGCTCATGGAGCAGCTCAAATTAGTAGCGATGCCATGAAAACATCTGCGGGAGGATTAAACCATATGCCTATTTGCCGGGCTTTTAACTTGCCTCAAACCTTAGAAACCATTCAGCAAAGTGGCATTAATTTGGTTGCCTGCACCGAAAAAACAGATAAATCCGTTTATGAAGCCGAATTAAAAAACCCAATTGCCATTATAATGGGCTCTGAGGAAGATGGCATTTCTAAAGAAATACTGCAAATGGCTGACCAAAAAGCCAAAATTCCCATTAATGGCAGAATTGAATCACTTAACGTTTCTACTTCGGCAGGGGTAATTGTTTATGAGGCTTTGAGGCAACGGATGGGGTAGTAACCTACCATCATATAACTAGTGCCTGTCCGAAAACTTAAAAAGCCTTTCTATTTGTCTGATTTACTTGATTATGCACTCAAATTTAAATTGGGTTTAGTTTCAAAAGAGGCCGTA
>JALSJD010000166.1 GCA_026989535.1 Cyclobacteriaceae bacterium | reverse complement strand
AGCAATACCTATTAGGTTTGAGTTTAACAGTGGTGAAGTTTTTGAGGCAGATGCCACAACGGTTACACTTAGTACTGATACCGATGTAGTAGGTAAATTAAGTTGGGATGCGCTGGATTGGTTTAGTGTAATATCAGCATCAAGATTAGATGCTGCAAGACAAACGGATGGCATAATTATTATTAGTGGAACTTCCAATGTTGATATTTTTAGCGATGTTGCTGATCGATTAGATGTAGGAACACAAGCTGTTTTTGAATAAGTGAAAATTATTAAAAAGATAAACAATTGTATTATGAAAAATTTAACAAAACTATCATTGGTGCTTGCTGTCTTCGTTTTTACAACACAGGTAAATGCACAATTGAGGTATGGAGTAAAAGGTGGGTTAAATTTTACCAATGTTGCCTTCAATTATGCTATACCAGCAGATGAAATTGATACACAATTAAAACCTGGGTTTTATTTAGGTGCAGTTGTAAGCTACCCAATAAATGATATGTTAAACTTTGAATCTGGTTTAGTATTATCCACAAAAGGCTTTAATTATAATCATAAAGATGAAGTAGGTTCTGGAGCAACGGTTACAGGTTATGATAGAAGCACGATTACATATTTGATAATACCATTACACGTTACTTATGATATTAATCAATTTCAAATAGGAATAGGACCATACGTAGGTTTTGGCCTTTCTGGTAAGAGGAAGTATGATTATACTATACAAGATGGTGGCCTGGATCGGAATTTTGGCGAAGAAAAGTATGTATTTATGAGCAAAGTAGGACCAAATGATGTTGGAAATAATGAAATTCCGATCAAAGGGTTAGACGTTGGTTTGGATTTTTCCGTAGGTTATATGGTTTCAGATATACTTAAAATAAATGCTGAACTTGGTTTGGGGTTAACAAATTTAACACCAGAAATAACAGATGAACCCAATTTTAACCCTGCTGATTATAAAACAATGAACAGGGCATTTTCTATTGGAGTATCTTACTTTCTTGGTGAGTAGTATCATAGAAATTGTAAAGAGGCTATTGTAAATAATACCTAAATTGAGCGATTCACTAAAGCGATAAGCCTGCTTGGATTGGCAGAAAGTAATGCACTGAGTTACCCCGATGAAAATCGGGGTCAAAAATACTCGCAGCACCTTTTAGGCGTTCTTGCATTTTTTGTAAATTTTTTATTCTCAGTCTCTTAGCACTTCTCATCTCTACTGAATCGCTCAATCTAGGTTAAAATTAAAAACTTAGTAAACCACCATGCAACCCATGGTGGTTTTTTTGTATCTTATTAATGTGTCAAAATTACTAAACTTGTAAAAAATGAAACATCTATTATCTGCTCTATTCGTGCTATTAGCTTTAGCCAGTAATGGGCAAACCTTTAAAAAGGATTTAAAACCATTTACCGAGCTTAAAATTTCCAGAGGTATTGAAGCCACGTTGGTGCACTCCGATGCCCAAGAATTAAGTTTTGAGGTGAAAGGTATTAACAAAAGTGATATCATTATCGAGCAAGATAATGGTCGGTTATACATTAAAGTTAAAACCAAAGCACTTTGGGAATCTATGCAAGAGTTTGATTGGTGGGTAAAAGTTACTATACCCTATCAAAAAATTAAAATGATTGATTTAGCAACAGGAGCTACCGTTAAGTCAGCTGGTGTAATTGAATCGAGCAATTTATTCATTAAAAATAAAATGGGGGCTGAGGCAGATTTAGAGCTCAAAGTTGCCAAGCTATCGGTAGATACGAGCATGGGCTCCACCACCAAGCTTGAAGGAATGGCCAAAGAGGTACACATTGATGCCAATATGGGGGCAGTCGTACGGGCATTTAATTTAAAATCGAAGTATAATACCGTAGAATCTAATATGGGAGCCGTTGTATCTGTAAATTGTGATTTTGAATTTGATGGTTCCGCATCAATGGGGGGCACTATTAAATTAAAAGGAAATCCAGAAAATATGTTTATGACTGAAACAATGGGAGCCTATATTGTTATCATTGAATAAATTACCCCGAGGCAGAGCTATTGAGGTATTATAGGAGTTTGCTATGCAAACAAAATTATTTTCGACCTCAAGGGGTGGAGAATTAAAACCAAAAGGGCTATCGCCCTGCGATTAAACTTTAAAAAAGTTAATACTCGTATTTAAATTATTGGCAGAATCTTTTAAGCCTTCTGCCTCTGATGTAATTTGTTCAGATACTGCTGCATTAGACTGAATTATCTCGTTTAAATCGAGCATAGCCATTTTAATTTGTTCAGAGGCTGTTTTTTGCTCCACACTATGCACGGCTATTTTTGCAGCTATTTTGGTGGTTTTTTCAAGGTTGGGTACAATTATGTCCATTTGGCTGGCCGATTGTTCGGATAACTGCACATTTTTTTCGGCTATTGCATTTATAGCTAAGGCAGAGTCATTACTGCTTTCTGCTAGTTTGCGTACCTCATGTGCCACTACGGCAAATCCTTTTCCATATTCACCAGCTCTTGCGGCTTCTACCGAAGCATTTAAGGCCAACATATTGGTTTGGCTTACAATTTCACTAATAAAGTTTATATTTTCATCAATCTTATGCATACCAGATAAAGATTCTTTTATTAGTTCGTATGATTCAAGTACTTGCTCATAGGTTTCTTTTGTTAATTGATCTGCCATTTGAGCATCCTCAGAACTTTTTTCAATGGAGTCTGTTACTTGCTCCACAGAAGCCACAACTTGCTCTGATGAGCTACTTTGCTGCATAGCACCTTTGCCAATTAAAGATGAGCTATTGGCAAGTATTTTACTGCTGGATTCAATGATTTGAGCATTTGATTTTATAGAGCCAACAATGTTTTTTAATTTGAAAGCCATATTATTTAAGGCAGATGCCAATAGCCCTAATTCACTTCGTGAAAAATTTGTAATGGTTGCATTCAAATCTCCGGAGGTAAACTGGTAGGTAACGCTTTTAATTTCCGTAAGTTGGTTAGAAATCTTCTTACTTATATACATAATTGGAATAACCAGCTGGACAATAGCAGTAATGCCAATAACGGCCATTTTTTCTGTAATAATTACCGTATCCAGTTGGCCAACCTGATACTCTATAAAGGCCATCATATAGCTGGATGTTATAAATAAACCAGCTAACCCAATGGAGCCATTAATAGCCACAAAACTAAATTTAAAGAAAAAGCTTTTTATGTTTCCATCTTCTATTACGGGTATAGAAGCCGCATAAGATTCGATTTTATTAGCCAATATGGATATAATAAGGAGGGAGTTGAGCAAACTGCTTGAAGCGGATAATATCAGCATTGGAATAACCATGCGCTCCTCTACTTCCATGCCGTTCATAATAAAGTAAGGCCCTATTATGGCCAATAGAATAGATGTAAAAATAAATATTTCAGGAAACCACCTAATTAGTGATTGTACACTGCTGATATCGTTATTTTTATATGAGTTATAAATGTTATCTAGTATGTATTTTAAGAGAAAATATCCGAGGCTGGCAGCTATTAAGCCAAATGCAATGGTTCTTGGGTTTGTTAAAAATACCCATAATAAATCGTTAGATACCCAAGAGGTAAACCAAGTGTAAAAAACAGTAGATAATAGTGGTGCCAATACCCCAAAAGCACCCAAAATTTTAATCTTAAATTTAGAAGATTGGTCTAAATCTTGCATAATAAAACAGCTTAGTGATAGTACAAAAATATCTCAAAAACCCTATTTATAACCTATTATGGCTTCTATTTTACCTAAGTAAATATACGTAGTTAGTCGTACGAATAAATTCTGTATTTTAAACTCCTATTTTTATAATCCTCTAATTCAGCACGCCAACTTTTTTCAATTTCCTGTTCAGAAAGTCCTTCTTTTAGCTGAAATCTGAGTGTCGAATTTCCTACCAACTTATCAAAAAAGCTTGGCGAAGTAAAAAACGAATCAGAAGGATTTTTGCGGTAATATTCAAGCAACCATTTAATAGTAAATTTTGTATCAATGGGCAATTCTCTTAAATCTTTGCCAAAACACTTTTTGTTTTCGTATTTAGGATATTTAGAAGCCCCATCTATGCTAATTGGAGTAAAACTAAATTTGCCATAACTACTATCCGGAAAACCCGTAATTTGAAAAGGAAAAGGAGTGCCTCGCCCAATGCTTATAATGGTAGGTTCTAACAGGCATAAGGAAGGGTATAATAAAATGGAACGCTGATTAGGCAAATTGGGTGATGGTTTTATGGGGAGGTTATAGGTAGTTGTATGTGTGTATCCACCCATCTCTATAATTTTTACATCGCATTGAATGCCGTTCGTTAACCATTTCTCGCCATTAATCATTTGTGCAAGTTCGCCCACAGTTAGGCCGTGTACAATAGGTATTGGGTGCATACCTACAAATGATTGAAATTTCAAATCTAGCACGGGGCCAGCTATGTATTGGCCATTTGGATTAGGCCTATCGAGTACTAGTAGCGTTTTTCCTTGTTCGGCACAAGCTTCCATTACATAATGCATAGTACTAATGTAGGTATAAAAGCGAACGCCCACATCTTGTATATCAAAAATAACAACATCAATATCCTCAAGATCTTCGTTTGTTGGTTTCTTATGTTTACCATATAATGAAATAATGGGCAGTTGAGTTTTAACATCAACACCATTTTCTACATGTTCGCCTGCATCGGCAATGCCTCTAAATCCATGTTCTGGTGCAAATATTTTTTTTATTTGCACACCCCTATTTAGCAAAGCATCTACTAAGTGAACCTTGCCGAGCATAGAAGTTTGATTAACGACTAACCCTACATTTTTATTTTTTAGCAGGGGTAAATACTGCTCAAAACGAGCGGCACCAACGGTTACTTCTTGCAAACTAGCAGGTTGGCTTTGGCAGGACGAAACTGCAATGAGTAGTGTAAAAACGAGCGTATTAAATTTCATTTATTTTATCATTACGTTACTTATAGATACTAAAAATAATGCCGAGTGCAGGCTCTAACCTGATTATTCATGAATTATTCAGGTTAAGGCACAAGCACAAAGAAGCACTAAAAAAATCATTTCTTTGCGAAGGCAAGCAAGGAATCCCTAATGGGTCAATTTCATATTTACAGCTTCTTTCCTTCCTTCATAGGAATGACGAAACACTATTTGGTTTTATTCATTTTTTTATCTAACCCAATAACTTTCATTATTTATGAATTAATCAGTCTCCAAAAATACAGTTTGCCGCCTTTATCAAACTTGAAGGTGGCTGCAAACACAAAATGTAACCGCCTCTAAACAAGTATATCTACATTTTTATGTATAAAGGAGGCTAATCGCTGTAATGAATTGCTCAATTTAGGTAATAATCTTAAACCTATTAAGGGTTTGGTTATTGAATAATTGTGTTTTAGGTTTTATTTGTCATTGAGTCCACTCCGAAAACAGACAATTTTTACAAAAAGAGTTATTTTGGATGAGATTTTCATCCCGAAATCCTTTGTCCCGCCCTGAAAAAGGTCGCATCTCGAGCTTTCGGGATTGGTTTCGGGTGTTTTCGGAGTGGACTCGTCATTTGATTTTTGATAATTAGACCCGATAGTTATCGAGTTTATGGACAAACATTATTTATGCCTAAACCTAGCCATCTACTAAAGCAACGATTTGCCTTTGAGCCCACAGCCGGGCAACTTAAGTTATTCGATTTAATGAATGATTTTTTGGATGCTAATCACTCCTCTGAAATTTTGGTGTTAAAAGGGTACGCTGGCACGGGCAAAACAAGTTTAATTCCTGCTTTAGTGCAGGTGTTGCCACTCTTTAACTTTCAGTTTTTATTGATGGCACCTACAGGCAGGGCGGCTAAAGTAATGTCGGGCTACACCAAGCGTTCTGCTTTTACCATTCATAAAATTATTTTTAAGCAAGTGGCCGACCCAGGCAGTGGCCTGCTTAAATTTGCTCGCTTAAAAAACTATAATAAACACACCATTTTTATTGTAGATGAGGCGTCTATGCTTTCAGAAGATGATAATTTTGGACAGGAAGGTGTGCTTAGCCAACTTATGCAGTTTGTGTTTGAGCACCCCACTAACCGGCTTATACTTATTGGCGATACGGCACAATTACCGCCTGTGGGGCAAGAAAAGAGCCCTGCGTTAGATAAGCTGTTTATAGAGTCGAAATTTAAACGACCTGTGTTGGAAGTAGAACTAACCGAGGTGATGCGGCAACAACAAGATTCAGGTATTTTAATTAATGCGACCAATTTAAGGAATCAGCTAAAGACCAATAAGGTAAATATTGCCTTTGAAACCCACCAGTTTAACGATGTATATCGAATGACGGGCGAAAAATTAGAAGATGGCCTACGCTACTCCTACGCTAAATTTGGCGAAGAAAACACCATGGTTATTTGCCGATCGAACAAATCTGCATTGCTATTTAATAACCACATTCGAATGAGTCTTTTGTACAGGCAGGATGAGGTGGAGGCAGGAGACCACCTGATGGTAGTACGTAATAACTACCATTATGTGCCGACCGATTCCCCGTCAGGGTTTTTAGCTAATGGCGACTATTTATGGGTAAAAAAAATGGTTAACACCGAAGAAATGTACGGCTTTAGGTTTGCTACACTAGAATTTCAGCTAGTTGACTTGCCAGATGCCGAGCCATTTGAGGCAAAAGTTATTTTAGATACTTTGCATACCCATGCCCCTGCTTTAACAGCCGAGCAAAATAAAGAATTGTATTTTGCGGTGCTAGAAGATTACCAAGACATAACTAATAAGAAACTGCTCAATGAAAAATTAAGAGAAGACCCTTATTTGAATGCCTTGCAGATTAAATATGCCTATGCGGTTACCTGCCATAAGTCGCAAGGAGGGCAGTGGAAATCCGTATTTGTCGATCAAGGGTATATAACCGAAGAGCAAATTAATAAAGAGTATCTACGTTGGTTATACACTGCAATTACGCGAGCATCCAGCGAATTATACTTGGTAAATTTTAATCAAAAATTATTTAAGAATTAAATAACAAGAAAATATAATTTCAACATAGTATTATTGAGGTCTAATTATTAATCATTAAATTGTTATGAAAAAAATAGCTGCACTTTTAGTATTAATTTCTAGCGCCAGTTGGGCACAAGAAGAAACAGCACCAGTTCCTGGTCCTGTAATTACATTTGAAGAAACCGAGTTTAATTTTGAAGATATTTATCAAGGAGATAAGGTAGAGCATATATTTACTTTTGAAAATACGGGGGATGCCCCTTTAATTATTACCAATGTGCAAACTACATGTGGATGCACAGCTACTAATTGGGAGAGAGAGCCAATATTGCCTGGGGCAAAGTCATCTATTAAAGTAAATTTTAATAGCGCAGGTAAAATGGGCAGACAAAATAAAGTGATTACCATCATCTCTAATTCAGTGGCGCCATTAAATCAAATTAAAATTACAACCAATATACTGCCTGCCAAAACGGAAGAGTAAAACGGAAGAGTAGTATATAAAAGTTGGTTTATTAAATAACATCATCGATTGAAATTCAAAGAATTTAATTTTCAAGATTCCCTTCAAGAAGGGATAAGTGCCATGGGGTACGAAAATGCTACCCCAATCCAAGAATTAGCCATACCTATTGTATTAAAAGGGAAAGACATTATTGGATGTGCCCAAACTGGCACAGGTAAAACAGCGGCATTTTTGCTTCCTGTAATTGAGCATATTTTAAAAAATAAAACCAAGGGGGTAGCTGTACTCGTTATTGTACCCACACGCGAGTTGGCCATTCAAATAGACCAGCAAGTAGAAGGCCTCGGTTATTTTACAGGGGTTGGCTCTATGGCTATTTATGGTGGAGGCGATGGGTCTTCTTTTGAGCAAGAAAAACTAGCCTTATCAGGTGGGGCAGAAATTATAATTGCTACCCCAGGCAGGTTAATATCTCATTTAAATATGGGCTATGTAAAATTTAATACCGTAAAATTTTTAGTGTTAGATGAAGCCGATCGTATGCTTGATATGGGCTTTTATGATGACCTTGTAAAAATTGTGAACCACTTACCCGAAAAAAGGAATAATTTGCTCTTTTCGGCCACTATGCCTCCTAAAATAAGAAAGTTGGCAAATACCATACTTACCGATCCAGAGGAAGTAAATATTGCCATTTCTAAGCCTGCCGCAGGGGTTGTGCAAGCTGCTTTTATGGTGTATGACAGTCAAAAAATTGGGCTTATAGCACATTTGTTAACAGCACGAGAAATGGAAAGCGTAATTGTGTTTTGCTCTACAAAAAAAGACGTAACACTAGTAACGGCTGCGCTAAAACATAAAAACCTATCGGTCGAAGGGATTAGTTCTGATTTGGATCAAAGCGATCGAGAAAAGATTTTACGCCTCTACAAAAACAAACAAGTAAAAGTGTTGGTTGCCACCAATATTATGGCACGAGGCATTGATATTGATAGCATTGAATTAGTTATTAACTACGATGTACCCAAAGATGCTGAAGAATATGTACACCGAGTAGGTCGAACAGCCAGGGCCAACAGCCAAGGCATTGCTTTTACCTTAATTACCGAAAAAGACCAATACGAATTTGGCCAAATTGAACAATTGATAGAAACAGAAGTACGTAAACTGCCTGTGCCTGAAAAGTTTGGTGAAACGCCTTCGTACTCGCCAAAAACAGCATCTAAAGGGGGTAGAGGAAGGAAATTTGTAAAACGAAAAAAATAATCTACAAATCAGGGTATTATGTATAACGTTATATTATTTGTTTCTATAGTTGTTGGGCTATTTTTTACCGGTAAACTTATTAAGCATAAGTCGCTTTATCCTTTTATGCCTCTTAAATACAATTTTAAAAAAAGGAGGGTTACTTTTAAAAAAGTACTTGAGCTACTATCCCAAATAAATGCGAAAGTATTAATTGAAACTGGTACTTCGCGCGAAGGGCTTAAAGGAGTAAAATCTCAGGGAGCAGCCTCCATTGTGTTTGGTAAGTGGGCCAAAGAAAACGAAGCCATTCTGCATTCTGTAGATATTAGCGAGGAGTCGATTAGAGTTGCTAAAATGGAGATTGAAGTTCAAAAATTAGATAAGTACGTGGAGCTTCATTTGTCAGATTCTGTTGAGTTTTTAACGAATTTTAAAGAGAAAGTTGATCTTTTATATTTGGATAGCTACGATTATAGCGAAGATGTAGAAGTACAAAAAAAGAGCCAGGAGCATCATTTAAAAGAATTTAAAGCCATCGAAAACCAACTTCATAAAAACTCCATAGTACTTATCGATGATTGTAAGCTACCAGGAGGTGGGAAAGGAAAAACCGTAATTGCTTATATGCAAACCAAAGGCTGGCAAATTTTAATAGAAAAATACCAAGTACTGTTGTTGCATAAAGATTTTACTGAATAGCCCAATCTGGTAAACAGGTTGCCTTAACAAACATTTATTTAAAACCCTTGCGGTAGTTTCTTAAATTTAGGGAAAATAAAAATACCGACATAGCACTTATGATGAGCAAAGGGTACGAAAAAGGGATCGTGTTGTCTAAATATTCAATAAGCGTGTAGGGGAGCACTATAATCATTAATAAGGTGGAAACGATTAGGCCAATTAATTTAAAACTTTTCATTATCTCACGTTCGCTTTTCTTATAATTTTAGAAAACAACAAAGGAAAAAACCGTTTAATGAGAATGGCCATTGTTTCTTTTCCTCCAATTCTTACTTCTTCTTTTTCGTTAATAATGGCTTTCACAATCTGCTGGCCACAGGCGTAGGCCGATATGCCTTTGGCTTGTCCTTCGTCCATGGTGTTGCTTTTTTCGCCTTTTTCGGTAAGTGCATTAAGCGATACATTGGTTTTTACAAAGCCAGGAGTTGCAATGGTTACCAAAACGCCTTTCTTCCACATTTCAGCCCTTAACGAATCGTAATAGCCGTGCAGTGCATGTTTAGAGGCTGCATACCCACTTCTATAGGGGCTTCCGAATTTACCTATTAAGCTACTAATGGCTATAATATGACCAAATCCATTTTTAAGCATAGATGGGAGCAAGGCTTTGGTTAAAATAGTGGTGCTAAAGAAATTAACCTCCATCAATTTTCGATTTACCTCAATATCGGTATCAATGGCAAAGGAGCGTTGGCTAATTCCACCAGAGTGTATAATCACATCAACACGACCAAATAATGCCAATGCTTCTTTTGCTTTATCTTCGAGTGTATTTGGTTTAGCAAGGTCGAGAGGCAGTATTTTTACGAGTGCTAGATTTGGGCATTTTGCTCTCACAGCTTCAAGGGCTTCCGCCCTTCTAGAAGACAGAATTAGCTTTACATTTTGGGGCGCAAGCACTTCAACAATCCCTTCGCCAATTCCTGAGGAAGCTCCAGTAATCCAAACTATTTTATTTTCTAATGATGCCATATCTACTATTTCTTCCGTTTATAAACCACAAAATCAAAGGAATAGGCATGTCGTTCATCAGTAGGATGAGCGACTCTCGATATTTCTTCCCAATCACTTTTGTTGTAATTAGGAAAAAAGGTATCTCCTTCAAATGCATGATTAATTTCTGTAATGTACAAAGTATCGGTTAACGAAAGTGCCTGTTTATAAATTTGTCCACCTCCAATTATAAATACTTTTTCTTGATTTTTCTTTTTACAAAGTTCAATGGCTTCTTCTAAACTATGCACAACAAGGGCATTATTCAACTTAAAAGCGGGTTGCCTTGTAATTACCACATTAGTGCGGTTTGGCAGTGGCCTAAATTTAGGTGGTAACGATTCGTAATTTTTCCTACCCAAAATGATAAAATGATTTTTGGTAGTATTCATAAAATACTTCATATCATCGGGTAAGCTCCAAACAAGGTCGTTGTCTTTGCCTATTACTCCATTTTTAGCTACTGCTGCAATCATTGCTATTTCCATATTATACAATCGTATTACCTCGTAAATAATCTTCCACTTTCATCCTTTTTTTACCTTGCACCTGAAGCTCCTCTATCAAAATTGATTCGCTTGCACAACCAATTCTTATGTAAGATTTATTGTCAGAATCGATGTTGCCAAATGCGAAGGTAGTAGTATCAATTTTGGCTTTAAAAATTTTAAATGTATTGTTGTTTAAAACACACCAAGCTGCAGGGTAGGGGCTTAATCCTCTAATAAAATTATAAACATGGGTTGCGGGTTGGTTCCAGTTAATTTCGCAGGTTTCTTTAAATAATTTAGGGGCAGCTTTTAAGGGGCTAACTTCTTTTTGTGCGAGGGTTGTTACCTTGCCATTGGCAATGAGTTTAACTGTTTTTACAACCGTTTTAGCTCCTAGCACCATCAGTCTTTCGTATAAACTGCCTACATTATCTTCGTTGGTAATTGGCTCTTTTGCTTGTAATATAATGTTACCTGTATCTATTGTATGTTGCAGAAAAAAAGTAGTTACCCCTGTTTCTTTTTCACCATTTATAATAGCCCAATTAATGGGTGCAGCTCCTCTATACTGCGGAAGCAATGAGCCGTGCAAGTTAAAAGTTCCTAAAGGTGGCATACTCCAAACTACTTCGGGCAGCATCCGAAAAGCCACTACAATTTGTAGGTCTGCTTTTAGCTTTTTAAGCTCTGTAAGAAACGATTCAGCTTTTAAATTGGTGGGTTGCAATACAGGCAGGTTATGTTCGAGGGCATACTCTTTTACGGCCGATGTCATTAGTTGCTGGCCACGCCCTTTGGGCTTGTCTGGGGCAGTTATTACGCCAACTATACGGCAGCCAGCACTTACCAAAGCAGCCAGTGAAGCTACCGCAAACTCAGGTGTACCCATAAACACAATTCGCAAATCTTTCATTGCTGCAAAACTAATTTATACTTGCCTATTGTACTATTTAATAATCACTTCTTGTTGGTATCAGTTGGATTACTTACTTTGGTGTGATTAGCAAAGAGAGATGAACTTACCCTATTTTATATCGCAAAGAATTAGTATCAATAAAGCAGGTACGTTTTCCTCCACCATTCATAAAGTGGCAGTATTTAGTGTGGGCATTGGTTTAGCCGTTATGATTATTGCCTTTGCCATTATGATGGGGTTTAAAAACACCATAAAGAACAAAATATATAATTTTAGCGGGCATATACAAATTACCAAATATGTAAATTCTAATTCCTATAATGAAAACCCTTTAAAACTTCCTGATGATTTAGACCTGCCAGAGATTAAAAACATTATTCCTTTTTCGTTTAAGGCAGGCCTTGTTCAAACCGATGAAGAAGTAGAAGGCTTACTATTTAAAGGGGTTGGGGAGGCATTTGATAAGGAAAGTTTTAATAAGTACCTCAATGAGGGTCGTTTTATACAGTTTAAAACCGAAGGGTATTCTACCGAAGTTGTGCTTAGTAAATTTCAAATGAGTCGTTTAAAGTTGAAATTAGGCGATAAAATTGTGATGCACTTTTTTCAAGACCCACCACGAGCTCGTAAGCTTAGCATTGTAGGAGTGTACGAATCGGGCATGGAAGAGTTTGACAAGCAAATTGTACTTGGTGATATTGGCTTGGCGCGCAGGCTTAATAACTGGAGTCCGGAGTATGCAGGAGGTTATGAAGTGCATCTGAATAACGTAGATCAAATTGAGGATGTTCAGCAAAAATTATACGATAAATACGGGTATGATTTGTATGTACAAAAAACAAGCAATAAATTTTTGCAGGTGTTTGAGTGGCTTTCTCTTATAGATAATAATGTAAATATTTTATTGTTTATGGTGTTGTTTGTGGCCTCTTTTAATATGATATCCATCATTTTAATTTTAATATTAGAGCGAACGCCTATGATTGGCACCTTAAAAGCGCTGGGTGCAACCAATGGGTTAATTCGTAAAATATTTGTGTATAATGGTATGCACATGATTTTTAAAGGCCTGCTGATTGGCAATGTATTTGGGTTAGGAATAGCATTTATACAATGGAAATTTAAACTCATTACACTAGACCCAACTAATTATTATATGAGCTATGTGCCTATCGAATTTAATATGGGTGTACTTGTTTTACTAAACTTATTGGTGTTGGGGCTTGTATCTGCCATATTAATTTTGCCAACCCTTTTTGTGGCCAAGGTAGAGCCAATTAAAGCTATAAAATTCGATTAAGAGCAAGTAAAACGTTGGTTAAGTTTGAGTCCACTCCGAAAACAGACAATTTTTACAAAAAGAGTTATTTTGGATGAGATTTTCATTTTTCGAGATTCGGTGATACCTGAGTATCAGCTAATTGAGAAAAATAAAAAGGTCGCCAAAAGAGACTTTTTTGGTTTTGTCTGTTTTCGGAGTGGACTCAAGTTTAGATAGCAAACCCTGCTTTTTTTGGCATGGTTTCTTTTTGCGCAATAAATCTATTTGTCATAAAAATCATTATCTTTGCGGCTCGAAAATCCGCACTATATGAAATCGATTAGAAATATTGCCATCATTGCCCACGTTGACCACGGTAAAACTACTTTGGTAGATAAAATTATTCATGAATGCGAGGTGTTAGACCCTCGTAAAGAATCTGGAGATTTAATTCTCGACAGCAATGATCTTGAAAGAGAAAGAGGAATTACGATTCTTTCTAAAAACGTATCGGTAAACTATAAAGGAGTAAAAATAAATATTATAGATACGCCTGGTCACGCAGATTTTGGTGGAGAGGTAGAACGTGTGCTTCGAATGGCTGATGGTGTTTTACTTTTGGTAGATGCTTTTGAAGGTGCTATGCCACAAACAAGATTTGTATTGAGCAAGGCCATTGCCTTGGGCTTAACCCCAATGGTGGTAATTAATAAAGTAGATAAAGAAAACTGCACACCCGATATTGTTCACGAGCAAGTATTCGACTTAATGTTTAATTTGGATGCAACCGAAGAACAACTTGATTTTGTTACCCTTTATGGTTCGTCTAAACAAGGGTGGATGAGTACAGACTGGAAGCATGTTACCTCTGATATTACTCCTTTATTAGATGCGGTATTAGAAACCATTCCTGAGGCACCTTATTTCGAAGGCACTCCTCAAATGCAAATTACTTCGTTGGATTTTTCGAGCTTTACGGGTAGAATAGCCATTGGTCGTATATTTAGAGGCGATTTAGAAGTAGGTAAAGATTATATGCTTTGCAAAAAAGACGGCAATAAAAAAGTACGAATTAAAGAGCTTTATGAGTTTGTTGGCTTAGGCAAAGAAAAAGTAACTAAAGTTAGAAGTGGCGACATTTGTGCCATTGTTGGGGTGGAAGGTTTTGAAATTGGCGATACCATTGCCGATTTAGAAAACCCGGAAACAATGAGCCGTATTGCAGTAGATGAGCCAACGATGAGTATGTTGTTTACCATTAACAACTCACCATTTTTTGGCAAA
>JALSJD010000165.1 GCA_026989535.1 Cyclobacteriaceae bacterium | reverse complement strand
TTTTGTTCTATAATTAATATTATGTTAAATAGAGTATTTAATAAAATAGACGTATTAAAGAATACGCCTATCCTATTCTTACTACCTTTAGTGCCCAATAACTTTAATCTTCCGAAACATACCCTAACGCTTTACGTTTCTCATAATATTCGGCAGCCTTATTTCCATCTTTTAATTTTGCATACACGGCTTGTAAGTTTTGAAGTCCCAATTCATCACTCTCATCTAAAGTCAATACTGCTTCCAATAATGGAATCGCTTTTTTATACTCTGTTGATGATGATTTTTCTGCCGCATCAATATTTTTATTATACTCTTTAATAGACATATCATTTACTTTCTCCATAATAGCATCACCTTTGGTAATATAAAGTACCGATAAATTTATCAGCGCATTTCTATTGTTAGGATCCATCTCAATTGCTTTTTTATAATAGACTTCGGCATTGGTATAATCCTCCGTCATATCATATAACATCGCAATATTTGCGACAAGTAACGCATTTTCTGGCTCTTTGTCAATGGCATTTTTTAACCCAATAATAGCCTCATCCATTTTATCCATTTTTATCAAAAAATCTACCTCCTGACGCTGAAAATTCAACTCTTCAGGAAATTTTTCTTGACCCAATCTTGCATACTTCAACGCACTTTCTAAATCTTCTTTAACATTTTGATAAATATAAATCATACTATTCAAAATGTTTGGAGAGCAGGCATCCATTTCAATAAGCTTTTGGTAGTTTACTAAAGCATCGTCATACCTTTCAATTTCTTGCGCCATCATAGCGCCATATAAATACCCAGTGGTATCGGTTGGAGCTATGGAAGATACGTCCACAAAATTATCATAAGCGGCTGCATAATCACCATTAGTATAGTTTTCTACCCCTTTATTAAGCGCCCTGCCATATAATTGATCGTAGCCAACTTGGGCTAGTCCTCTATAAGTCGCTCCTTCCTTCTCAATCTCTAGTGTTTTTTTATAGCTCTCTGCTGCTAATTTAAGTGCATTTGGGTATTTAGCTTTTAATGCTTCATCTTCTGATTGAGAGATTTTATCATAGATTTGGGCTCTTGTGTACCATGTTTTGCCTTTATCCTTTGTTTTTTCAAACGTGGTGGCTGGCTCAATAAGCTCTGCTGCTTCAGCCAGTTCTCCTTTTGTTAAAGCTGAATTGGCTTTTGTTACGTTTTTACCTTGACCAAATGCTGTAAACACTACACCTAAAAAAATGGTCAACATCATTAATTTTTTCATCTTACTAATTTTTGTTTTTTAATCATTTAATAGCCCTCTATATTAAGAACTAACACCCTATTCATTTATTGGTTCTTCGTTGGAATCAGTAGTACCTAGAGATTCATTGGTTGGCTCTTCGCCTTCTATGTCAACCTCTTCTCCTTCAATTTTTTCAATTTTTGCAATCGATGATATCTCATCATCCTCATTTAAGCGAATAAGCTTCACTCCTTGTGTGGCTCTGCCCATTACACGTAAGTTTTCAACCTCCATTCTAATGGTTATACCGCTCTTGTTTATAATCATAAGTTGGTCAGTATCAACCACTTCCTTGATGGCAACTAAAGCACCTGTTTTCTCGGTTACATTCATTGCCTTTACCCCTTTTCCACCTCTTTTGGTAATTCGGTATTCGCCAACTTCTGAGCGTTTTCCATAGCCTTTTTCAGACACTACCAATAAGGTGGCATCTTCTCTTGCTACACATACCATACCAATTAACTTATGTGCTACTTTATCAATGCGCATAGCACGTACGCCCGTGGCTGTTCGCCCCATCGACCTTACGTCAGATTCGTGAAAATGGATGGCTAACCCCTTGGTGCTCGCAATAATAATATGATTATTACCATTGGTAAGGTTTACATCTAGCAAATGGTCTCCCTCTGCAATGTTAATCGCATTTATCCCATTGGTTCGTGGCCTTGAGTAGGCCTCGAGCGATGTCTTTTTAATGGTGCCATTTTCGGTGCACATAATAATAAAGTTGTTGTTAATGTAATCTTCATCAACTAGACTTTTAACCGCTATAACCGATTTTACTTTATCGCCCGACTCAATATTTAGTAGGTTTTGGATGGCCCTGCCTTTGGTGGCTTTGCCTCCCTCTGGTATTTGCCATACTTTTTTCCAAAATACTTTACCTGTTTCTGTAAATATGAGTAAGTAATTATGATTAGTGGCCACAAACAGATGTTCTGTAAAATCACTATCTTTTGTAGTGGCTCCTTTTGAGCCAACTCCACCCCTTCCTTGTGTTCGGTATTCTTTAAGAGCTGTTCGTTTAATATAGCCTTCGTGCGATATTGTCAGCACCATTTCTTCATCAGGAATCATATCCTCTGCCGTCATATCATCGGCAGCATGCTCAATTACCGATCTTCGCTCGTCTCCATAACGCTCTTTAATATCGCTTAACTCTTCTTTAATGATGCCCATTCTTATGGATTCATCACCCAAAATTTCGTTTAAGCGAGCAATTAGTTCTTGAATTTCATCATATTCCTTTTGTATTTTTTCGCGTTCTAGCCCTGTTAAACGCTGCAGACGCATTTCCAAAATGGCTTTGGCTTGAATTTCACTTAATTCAAACTTTTTTATTAAGCCATCTTTGGCAATTTCAGGATCGCGAGAACTACGAATTAAAGCAATTACTTCATCTAAATGATCTAAGGCAATTAAATAACCTTGCAGAATATGCGCTCTTTTTTCCGCTTCATTTAATTCGTATTTGGTTCTCCGTATTACAACTTCGTGGCGATGATCCACATAATGATGAATCATATCTTTTAGATTCAACATCTCGGGCCGACCTTTTACAAGCGCAATATTATTTACACTAAACGATGATTGTAGCTGTGTGTATTTATATAAATTATTGAGTACAATGTTAGGAATGGCATCCTTTTTAAGGTCATAAACAACACGCATACCCTTACGATCCGATTCATCACGGATGTCAGAAATGCCTTCAATTTTCTTTTCGTTGATAAGACCGGCTGTCTTTTCAATCATTGATGCCTTATTTACCTGGTAAGGGATTTCGGTCACAATTATTTGCTCCTTCCCTGTTTTGGTTACATCAAAATGCGCTTTTGCCCTCAATACAATTCTCCCTCTGCCTGTTTCAAAGGCAGAACGTACACCTGTGTAGCCATAAATAGTAGCTCCAGTAGGAAAATCAGGGGCAATAATATGCTCCATCAACCCTTCAATGGTAATATCGTTATCATCGATATAGGCTATTATGCCATCTACCACTTCCGAGAGGTTATGAGGTGGCATATTGGTTGCCATACCTACCGCAATACCCGAAGCCCCATTTAATAATAAATTAGGCAGTTTGGCAGGCATAACCGTTGGCTCTTTTAGCGAGTCATCAAAATTGAGTTGAAAATCAACGGTATCTTTATTAATATCCGTTACCAGTTCATCAGCTATTCGCTTAAGCCGTGCCTCGGTATAACGCATGGCTGCGGGCGAATCACCATCAACAGAACCAAAGTTTCCCTGGCCATCTACCAATGGGTATCGCAACGACCAAGGTTGAGCCATTCGAACCATGGTATCATAGACCGATGAATCTCCATGTGGGTGATACTTACCGAGCACCTCCCCCACGATTCTTGCCGATTTTTTATGTGCTTTGCTGTAGGTTACCCCTAAATCGAGCATACCAAACAGCACCCTTCGGTGCACAGGTTTTAGGCCATCTCTAACATCTGGCAATGCCCTGGAAACAATTACTGACATCGAATAATCGATGTACGCAGCTTTCATTTCCTCTTCAATATTTATTGGAATAATGGTCTCAGAGCTAAATTGCTCTTCATTCTCGTCTTCTGCCATTTATAGCGAAATAGGTTCTAAAAAATTCAACCCCAAAAATACAAATAATTATATTGATTTTAGCAACTAAATGCGTGATAAAATGGAAGTAGATTAAACTCCTTTTAATGGCTATAAAAATGTACTTCTAGTGTGCCAATAAGATTTTGGGCAGCGATAATTTAGAATTTTAATACGGATTTTTCTTCTTTTTATTTTTACCCTTATATTTAATAAGCTGAGGATAATTTTGACCATAATTTGGGTCTTGCCATTTCCAAAAAGGGTGCATTTTACTTCTGTAAACCCGATTGCCATGCCTATGATTTATTTGAGTGTGACATTGGCTCACAGAACATTTGTTAAGATTGGGCATTCGTATAATGGCTCCAATATTAAAATACATGGCTAGTGCCGAATGGTTAACAGCATAATTTAACCCCGGCACGGTTAATTCATAGCTTTTAACTTCTAACGAGGGCCGAACAAAAACCTTAAAATACTCTGAGAGCGATCGCTCAAAAGAAACACCAACGTTTACGAACAGCTTATATTTTATTTGGTCTGGGTTAAACTTCTTTTTTCCGTATTTAAAAGTACCCACCATCGCATCTACCGCAATAGTGTGTCTTATCGATCTAAAAACCTCCCCCCCTACATATCCATAAAACCTTGTTATTGAAGTGGTTATATAGTCTGGCTTAAATGGCTCAAGGCTATTAGAGAGCGTACTGGGATAATACTTGGCCGCAAACGCTTGCTCATAGGTAAACCCACCTCCAAACCGATACCGGTCAAAGGTGTAACTAATAGCTACTGAAATTGGAATGCTCCCTCCAGTTCCTTTGTATTTAATAGCCAATGTATCGGTGCCTAAAAGGTAATCTTCATCTCCAATAGCAATGCCCGAAAATTCTTTGGCATTATTTACCCAGCCACTATAGCCTTGGCTGAGCGAATCACCTCCTATCACATAAAAATTATCGAATAAAAAAACGTTGCCGTCTTTTTGCTGCAAAATGCCGGGCCCGTTTATTTCATGACTATACAAAGTTAAGCCAAACCCTGTACTTGCGTGCAAAGAAAATCCTCCAATTATTTTTGAAAATAGCCCTATTTCGCTTGATTTAGCACTTGATTGGGCGTATAAATTGCTGGTAGCAAACCCTAAAAAAACTATAAAAAAGAGTATAAATCTAGTCATACAGTGCGTCTAGTGTGTTTATTGTTAAATCTATTCACTAGCCTCTGGTTATTTTACAATAAGTTTAGAATGATAAATTTGATAGATAGGCAAATCAGTTAGTCCGAGTTGCTGGGCGATTTCGGTTACTCTATCATATTCAATTTGTGCTATTTTTCGATCGGCTATAATATCTTCTTCTTCATCGTTCATAAAAAATGAGGTTAAAAACCTAATGAGAATAAAGGGTGATTTAAGCACTTGGATGCATTGGTCTGACTCGTTAGCAGTATCAATATTAAAGTTAGAATCTTTTGTTGTATCTACATCAATGGCCGCATGCATTAGCTTTTTAATATGGTTGTAAAATATGGGCGACCATTTATCATATCCTTTAATTAAATGCTCCATAGCAAATACAACGGGGTCTTGTTTCATCCAATACCCTCCTTTAGAGAGCTTACGAGCTTTTTTATTAAGAGCCATTTCTTCAAATAAACTAACACTTCCATTTGATAATGCAATACCTATGGAAGGCGTAAGCAGCATTAGTGAAAGAAAATCATGTTCCTCAATTTCTAAAAATTCGGCTTCTTCATCTATAAACTTTTGTTTAATTTTGGTTACCTCTTCCAATATACCAGGAAAATTGAGGAGTGCGGCTACTTCGTTTTCAGTAAACATGGTTTTCTAAATTAATAAATATTGTAAACATACATCTCTTATCGCAGAGTACAATTCGTTATCTAACTAATAAAAGTAATTAAATTCTATTTTATACTTAGTATCTATATGCTTGTAATTGGTGTAAAATTTGGTGTAACTTGTATTTATGATAAAAAAAACTGTTTTTGCGCTTTCCTTTATAATGGCTTTGAGCCACCTTATTTTAGCCCAAAATAAGTTTTCGGCTCATGCAGGGCTTAATTACTCAAGCGTGAGCAGTAAAAACAGCATTAACCCTGATGGGATTATAGGTTTAAACGCAGGAATTGGTTATAAATTATATATTGATGACTTGGGGTGGGCTATAATGCCAGGGTTAGGGTATTCGCAAGAAGGGTTTCAAGGCCAACGGTTAAATTACCTTAATTTACCAATTTCTGTGGGATTCGATTTCACAAATTCATTTAATTTGTCCGCAGGGCTTCAATACAGTCAGTTATTGGGAGGAGCCAATAATGCCAAAGAGGTTATTTACGGCAGCAATTTTGCTTTTTTAGTTTCGTTTGAGTTTTTTCCTACTGAAAAATTTGTGACGGGTTTGCGGTTTGCAAATGGTGTTAAAAATATTATTAAACAGCCTGATGTAGTTGTTGTGCAAACGGCTTCTACTTACTCCATTCAATTTTACATAGGTGTAACTCTTTTTAGTGGCTCTAAATAACTTATTGCGCATGCTGTTATACTTTTGCCAAGTATGAGAACAGAAAAATCGGATAAGGTCGTTGTAATTTGGTTGTTAATTGGTGCATTTTTAGTGGCTACTATGGTTATTTTAGGGGGTATAACTCGCCTCACACAATCTGGTTTATCCATGGTAGAGTGGAAATTAATTATGGGTTCGGTGCCCCCTATGAACCACGCAGAATGGCAAACTACTTTTGAGAAATACCAAGAATTTCCGGAATATAAAAAGTTAAACCTCCATTATACCTTGGCTGATTTTAAATCAATTTTTTGGTGGGAGTATTCACATAGGCTGCTAGGTAGAGTGATAGGGATTGTGTTTTTAATTCCTTTTATATTCTTTTTAATTAAAAAGAAACTGGATAAATCCTTGACTAGAAAACTTGTCTTTATTCTGCTTATGGGAGCTTTTCAAGGATTTTTAGGCTGGTTTATGGTTAAGAGCGGGCTCGTAAACAACCCACACGTAAGTCATTACCGATTAGCTGCTCATTTGGGTACTGCCTTTTTCTTATTTGGCTATATCTTTCATTTAGCCTTATCCATTGGTTGGCCTACGAACACCAAAATAAGAATCCCTTATTATCGGCAACTTTTACAACTAATATTAGTTATTATTATCGTACAAATTGTGTTTGGGGCTTTTGTAGCAGGATTAAAAGCAGGATTATTTTACACCACTTTTCCAACTATGAATGGAGCTTGGATGCCTGCAATAATTGAAGAGATGTTTGCAAAAGACGGATGGAGTAGTTTAGTAAATACGGTAGCCAGTGTACAGTTTGTGCATAGATGGTTAGGCATTGGCCTTTGGCTAAGTATTATACTTACTGGGGTTGTATATGGGCCATCAATGGTAGGTAAAATACGAACTAGCTATGCGTTGCTGTTAGGTGCAGTAAGCTTACAAGCCATACTTGGCATACTAACATTGCTGCTAAGCGTGCCCATTTTATTAGGCGTTTTGCACCAATTTGGTGCCTTAGTAACGATTATGGCATGGGTGTATGCTATGCATACAACTAAATTGGCTCGATAAAAGAATCGGTGTTCCCTTTCAGGAGAGGCGAATATTATAATCTAAATGCGATACTAGCTAAAAATCCACTCGCTGACTGCCATATTAATGAATCATTAATCCTATAGCATAACCAGCCCATAGTTTACCGTTGCCTGTAGTAATTGCTAAAAACTCTGATGTGACAAACGTGTCATTTGGCATATAATTATAAGAAACAGAAACAAATGGATAAATAGAACTAACCTTTCTGGCTAATTTAAACCCCATTTCAAAATTAAGAGCATAGCGCATATTTAGTTGAGTATCAAGTTTTTTACGCTTATTATAGTGACCCAGTTCTCCAGAAACACTTATGTAGTTCCGCTGATTGGTAACGTCAAGTGATTTATAAAAAGATATTATTCCAAACCGATAACTTATGCCCCAATTAAGTTCATCCACTTGAGTATAATTAGTCGAGTAAACAGTTTCATTATAAGAATAAACAGATCTAGATGCTGATCTAACCCTAGAGTTTAATGGCTTACCAGTATAGATACCATAGTTTGTTAAAAATAGATTTGATATATAAATTCTAGGGTTAATGTAATACCCAAAATTAAAGAGACCAAATGCTGGCCCATCTTTATAATCAACGGATTTACCACTCTTAAAAATGTTAATTAAACCAATTTGAGTACCCACCACTCGATCTCCAATATTGATAACTCCCACTTGCCAACCGCCCATATCACCAGTGGTGTTAATCACCCCAATTTGCATGGCAGTATTGGTACTTGGGTTTGGCCCCTTGGTGGAGTTAATAACTCCTGCGTGGTTGTATGCCCCCAATTGAATGCCCGTGGCACTGCCATGAGTTGTATTAAGCAAAACAGCAATCTGCACCCCCGACATCGATTTTTTAGAGTAATTACCTAAAATTGAAATTTGCGTGCCCATTGTAAAACTGCCCACATAATTAAATAAACCTCCTATCTGAGCGCCAATTAAGTATTTTTGAGTATTGTTTACCCCTCCGGTAAGTTGAGCACCCTCGGTATTGGTACCTGTATAATTTAAGAATCCTGAAATCTGAAAGCCCGTTAAATTGGTTTCATAGCCTTTTCTACGCTGCCTTCTTTTTTCTTTTTCGGTAAGCCCCACCATTTCGTTGCCTCCAATAAAATTGGCAATTCCAGAAATATGAATCCCACTCGCAGAGGCTGTATTAAAGCCAGACAACCCGTTGAATTCGAAATAGCGTGTACTGTACCCATAACCTGTAAACAGGTTAAAGGAAAACAAATTTTCGTACTCACCTGGGTCAATCCCATTGGTGCTAATACCCGGAAAAAGCCCCAATTGGATGGTACTCTTTTTATAAGCCACCGTTTTATTTTGAGCAAACATAATTTGCCAACTAAAAAGCAGAATTATGGAAAGTCGTATCATTGCAGAAACAAGATAATAATAATCAGATTCTAATGCTACGATATTCGATAGGTTGCAATAATTGCCGGTAGGATAACAATTATTACGGTGTAAAAGAATCTCTAATTAAAAATAAATTGCTAAATACACTTCACAATACTACTTCTATATGTTTAGCAGATTCCTGCGAAAGCAGGAATGACGTTTTCTTTTTAGGGGATTTTTTCAGAGTAAATAAGTTGATAAATTTGGAATGATGGATTATTTACAAGCATTTTTTTTGATTTTTATAGGTGTTATTGCAGGGTTTGTAAATACTGTAGCTGGTGGTGGTTCGTTATTAACCTTACCTATTTTAATATTTTTGGGCTTACCACCCTCCATAGCTAACGGAACTAATAGGGTTGCCATTTTTTTACAAAATATTTCGGGCATTGCAGGGTTCAGAAGCAAAGGGGTCTATGTGTTTCCGTACAGTATTTGGGTAGGTATTTCTGCACTTTTAGGCGCTATTTTGGGAGCGCAAGTTTCGGTAAATATAAAAGGCGATTTATTCAATCACATTTTGGCTATTATAATGGTGGCGGTGGTGCTCATTACTATTTTTAACCCCATTAAAAACCCTAGCGAAACCATCGAAAGATTTGGCAAAAAACACCAGACTATTGGTGTTATAACTTTCTTTTTTATAGGCATTTATGGTGGTTTCATTCAAGCAGGGGTTGGATTTATTATTATGGGGTCTCTTACACTTATCAATCGTATTTCGCTCGTTAAATCAAACAGCATTAAAGTGTTTGTGGTATTTACCTACACCATTGCTGCACTTGCGGTATTTATTATCGAAGACCAAATAAATTGGATGTATGGACTGATTCTTGCCGTAGGTAATATGACAGGTGCCTGGGTTGCAAGCCGTTGGTCGGTGGGTAAAGGCGATGTATGGATTAGACGATTTATGATTGTTATGGTAACTGCTTTGGCTATTAAATTATGGATTAGCTAAATTTGTGTCTATTATTTTCTTTAAATAGCTTTACACTAACGAATTAACCACGTATGATGAATCGAATAATAACAACCCTTCTATTGGCAAGCCTAACTCTTACCACTTTTGCTCAAGAATCAGCCATTGGCGAAAATGTGCAAGAAACTATTTCAGCATTTGGGTATTGCATAATGCCCAATAATGCCACTTTTCTATCATTAGAAGCCGATTATGATGGCGAATACATTACCGAGCGCGAGCTAATCGATTTATTTGAAACTGGAAGATTTGATTTTAGCAAAGACCTTATAAACTGGACGTATTATTCCTATTGGATTTTAAATGAACGCACATTAGAACAACCCGAAGCGCATACTTTTTACCAAATGGTAGTTGACCCCACAGGCACTTATCTGGCAGTAGCCAAAGTTAAAAATAAAGGTTGGGATCGAACAATTCTCCTCTATAACGTGGGTAGTCAAATAAAAATAGCAGAGATTGATGCGCTAACAGCCAATAAAAACATTGATTTTTTAAATCAAGTAAGGTTTAATAAAAATGGGTCTGAGCTCATTATGGGAGCAAACGACCAAGGCGTGTATGCCTATTCGGTAAAAGAGAACTCAATAACTGAATTACAGCAGCCCCTCACCTACCAGTTGTACGATTATGATTATGAAAATGGGTTGCCCATTTATAAACAATATCAAAAAAATAGCGAAGGGGAGTATGTGCCCAATACTGATTTATTTACCCTAAGCAATGGAACTGAAACAACGATTAGAGTACCTCTACCCTTGCATTATACCCGCATTCTTAACCCAACTGAAACCCATACCTATTATGGTATGTTTTACGAGCAGGAATACGACACGTACATCGCTCCTATTGATGATTATAACGATCAGGTAATTTATCGCAATAAAAAAACGTTTGTGTTTATTACCAGAGAAGTACCTAAGGAGTAAAAGTGTATAAAACCATAATAAAAGAACATCATTCCTCCCGAGTACTCGGGAGGAATCCGCCCTGTAGGATGTTACAACTAATAAAGACTGATTGAAATTTATTATAGGTTAGGGGCTTACACAAAATGGTTTAAACTAAGACGACAAAATGTTATGCACCCTTGGAGAAGCCTCCAACAAAGGGTAAACTTTAATATTCTTAATTTACGAATTCCTGCCAGCAGGAATGGCGTATTGATGGTATATTTTCCAATTAAACCACTATTTTTGCGGCTTAATTTGAGCTAATAGCAGCAAGATGTCAGAATATAATTTTAAGGAAATTGAGGCAAAGTGGCAACAAGTTTGGAGCGATACCGAAGTGTATAAAGCAGAAATTGACACCAGTAAACCCAAGTTTTATGCACTCGATATGTTTCCCTACCCTTCGGGTTCAGGCCTGCATGTGGGGCATCCGCTAGGCTATATTGCGTCTGACATCGTTGCACGATTTAAACGCCTCAAAGGCTTTAATGTGCTGCACCCCATGGGGTTCGATTCGTTTGGCTTGCCGGCCGAGCAATACGCCATTCAAACAGGGCAACACCCCGCCATTACTACCGAAGAAAACATTAAACGCTATAAATACCAACTTAAAAATTTAGGCTTTTCGTTTGATTGGAGCAAAGAGGTGCAGACTTCCAGCCCTGATTTTTACAAATGGACTCAATGGATAACCATTGAGTTATTTGAATCGTGGTACGATTTTAAAGCGAACAAAGCCCGCCCCATTACCGAACTAATTGAGCTATTAGAAAAAGAAGGCAATGGAAATATTTCGTCTGCACACTCGGATAATACGCCTACTATTAACGAAGTTGACTGGAACGGTTATTCGAAAGCCGAACGATCTAAATTTCTTTTAAATTACCGATTGGCTTACCAAGCAGACACCACCGTAAACTGGTGCCCGGCTTTAGGTACAGTGCTTTCAAACGATGAGGTGAAAGATGGCTTTTCAGAACGTGGTGGACACCCAGTGGAGCGCAAAGTAATGAGCCAATGGAATATGCGCATCTCGGCTTATGCCGATAGGTTATTAACAGGTCTCGATACCATCAACTGGCCCGAACCCATGAAAGAAATGCAGCGCAATTGGATTGGAAAATCCATTGGAGCTGAGTTTTATTTTGAAGTGGAAAATTCTAGTGAACGAATCTATGTATTTACTACTCGTATTGATACCATTTACGGGGTAACCTATGTGGCCATTGCTCCTGAAAGCGAGTTGGTTGAAATATTAACTACCGAAGAACAAAAGGAAGAAGTGGAAGCCTATGTTGAAGTAGCTAAAAATCGCTCCGAGCGAGAACGGATGAGTGATGTAAAAACCATTTCGGGCGTGTTTACGGGCAGTTATGTAATCCACCCATTCTCTGGTCAAAAACTACCTATTTGGGTAGCCGATTATGTATTGGCAGGGTATGGCACAGGCGCTGTAATGGCAGTACCAGCAGGCGACCAGCGCGATTATGACTTCTCCAAACATTTTAATTTACCCATCCCCCCAATTATAGATATTGCCAATATTGAAGAAGAGGCCGATGCTACCAAAGAAGGGAAAATGATTAATTCAGGCTTTTTAAATGGGTTAACTTATGAAAAATCCATTACCGCAGCCATCGATAAATTAATAGAATTAGGTATTGGCCAAGCCAAAATTCAATACCGAATGCGTGATGCCATTTATGCCCGCCAACGGTATTGGGGAGAGCCTTTTCCTGTGTATTATAAAAATGACATTCCTACTCCGCTGCCGTTAAAAGATTTGCCGCTTGAATTACCCATTATTGACGAGTACAAGCCTACCGAATCGGGCGAACCCCCATTAGGTAGAGCCAAAGATTGGAAATACCAAGATAAATATGAGTATGAACTAAGCACCATGCCTGGCTGGGCAGGTTCGAGCTGGTACTTTTTCAGGTATATGGATGCCCATAATAAAAAGGAGTTTGTGAGCAAAAAAGCCCAAGCCTATTGGCAAGATGTGGATTTATACATTGGTGGATCGGAGCATGCTACGGGGCATTTGCTGTATTCGCGTTTTTGGACTAAGTTCTTATACGACAGAGGCTATGTTACCGTAGATGAGCCTTTTAAAAAATTGGTGAATCAAGGGATGATTCAAGGGCGTTCTAATTTTGTGTATGCAGCACGTACCACTTTTCATAATATTCACGAGGATTTTAAGCATGTAGAATTGCCTGAAATATTCTTATCTAAAAATATAGCCGAGCAAATCCAAGATCAGGATACCCATATAGAAATGCGCGAATATGTAACGAGCATTATCGATTATGAAATTGAAAAATTAAATAAAACTCATAATGGCCTCAATTTAACACTCGACAATATTGATTTAAAGGTAATTTCTAAAATTCATGTAGATGTGTCGTTTGTTAAGAATGATATGTTAGATGTAGAGGCGTTTAAAAATTGGCGACCCAGCTTAAAAGGAGCTATTATAATACCCGAGCGGTCGGGCGAATACATCTGCGGTTTCGAGGTAGAAAAGATGTCGAAATCGAAGTATAATGTGGTTAACCCCGATGATATGATTGACCAGTTTGGGGCAGACACATTGCGGCTTTACGAAATGTTTTTAGGGCCCTTGGAGCAATTTAAGCCTTGGAATACCAACGGTATTGATGGGGTGTATAAGTTTTTACGCAAGTACTGGAATTTGGCACATCAAGGCGGTAGTTTTAATGTTTCTGATGATAAGCCTACTGCTGAAGCCTTAAAAATAGTACATAAAACCATTAAAAAGGTAGAAGCAGATATTGAAGGTTTATCATTAAACACCTCGGTAAGTGCGTTTATGATTTGCGTAAACGAGCTTACAGCTCAAAAATGCAATAACCGACAAATACTGGAAGAGTTAACACTCATCCTCTCCCCTTTTGCGCCACATATTACCGAAGAAATGTGGCAAAAATTAGGGCATACTAATTCGGTTAACACAGCCTGTTTTCCTACATTTAATCCTGATTATTTAAAAGAAGATAGTTATGATTACCCCATAATGGTAAATGGCAAAATGCGAGCTAAAATTACCTTCTCACTCGATATGCCCAATGCTGATATGGAAGCAGAAGTGCTTGCCAATGAGGTAATTCAAAAATGGATGGAAGGCAAGCAACCCAAAAAGGTAATTGTGGTGCCCAAAAAGATTGTAAATGTGGTGGTGTAAATTCACCTAATTACACCAACGATTTCGTTATTGCAAAGCGTAAGCCTTGCAATCTCCAACCTCCACCGAGGTTGATTAGGCCAAATAAAACTCAGAGCTCGGCTCCAGTTGCACCTTGAGTGTAAGAAGCTAATAACTCACCCACTGACTTTACCACATAAAAAAAATTGCAGCACTATACTGCAAAATTTCGTTCTGATTGTATAGTATTCTTGTTGGTGAAACAACACCAACAAGGGGTTGAGAAGGTTTTTGAGAAAGCCCTTGTTTTAAATCACAGTTGAGATATTCATCAGGGTTTTTTTCAGGGGAATAAGAAGGTAAGAAGAACAAGTCAATTTTTTCTTTATTTTCCGCAACCCATTCTTC
>JALSJD010000164.1 GCA_026989535.1 Cyclobacteriaceae bacterium | reverse complement strand
CGCACCACGAGGTAGAGCTTACCACTCGTAGTACGAGTAATAATCAACTAGAAAGTCTCGTGCTACGAGTATAAAAACCCGTACTACGATTAATAATATTGGGGTTCAATTCAAAACATTGCCAGATAGAATAATTCGTAAATGTCACACTCTTCCTTAAAAAATTTCTATTAGCCTAAATTAGAGTTTTTAACCTGAATTATTCATGCGTTTAGATTGATGCGGATACAAGGCGTCAAAAATTGAAGCTGTAGTGTTCTACAGCGATGTTTTTGCAACGAAGTAGACGCATTAATATAAATGCACATTTTAAAAAAAACAACTACTAAAAATGGCATAAATAGTGGGTTTTCAAAGCTTGAGGTTGGTTTTGAGTTCATTTTCAAAATGTTTATGAATAGTTCAGGTTAAGGGTTGGCTAGAATAATTCCTGCAATTTACCCCACAGTTTACCTTTAAGCACTTTATCGGAAGCCAAGCTAAAAAGTGAATCGGAAAAGAGCCATTGGGCATCTCCTTTTTGTTGGATGGTATAGTTTTCGGTTACTACACCATAAGTGCTTGGCAAAATGCCAAAAACAATGGCTTTGTTAAAGTTTATCTGCGTTTGCCACTCTGTACCAGAACGGTGTTGATTAATGATAGCGACATCTTCTAACGATAAACCAATGGCTTTTAAAATATTGAGCAACAGGGTTTCATCAGCCGTGTTTAAAAATTCGTTGGCATCATCTGTAATGATGAGGGCAATACCTTTTGCGTTTTCTCCCTTATGTACCAAGGAAATGGGTTGTGGAAGAGGTTCTTCCACAACGGGTGTTTCTGCTTTTTCTGATGCAGGCTCAACTGGAGTGCTATCAGGCCTGGGTTTAGCATGAGAACTTTCCTTGATAAGGTAAATTTCCTTATCAAAAAAAAGTTTTAAATCCTCTTTAGTTAATTCTTCCATTAGGTGCTTTCAAGATATGCTTTCAATTCTTTGGCATCCGAAACTTTCATTCTTTTAGCCAGTACCAGCCGCAATTGTCGTCTTCTAAGTGCACCGGCATATTGTTCCTTTTCCACATCAGTTTGGGGTATTACTTCGGGTACCTCAATGGGGTGTCCGGCTTGGTCAACCGCTACAAAAGTAAAATACGCCTGGTTGCTAACGTCAAGTTTTGCAAAAGGCATTTTTTCAGAAGTTACCTTAATGTAAATCTCCATAGAAGAATTAAACGCACGGGTAACATGGGCTTTAAGGGTAACCACATTGCCTAATTGTATGGCTTTACCAAACGAAATATTATCAACCGATGCGGTGACAACTGTGCGGTTAGAGTGCTTTTGGGCACATATAGCTGCACAAATATCCATCCAGTGCATGAGCCGCCCACCCATTAAATTATCGAGCGTATTGGTATCATTAGGCAATACCATTTCTGTCATTATTACTTTCGAATCGTTTACCGATTTTTTCTTTGCCATAATTAGTAGAAATTATTTTTTCCAGCCCTGTTTACCCAGTAAAGGTACAAAGCTAAAGTTATCAAATTCTTGTGTACTGTATGTTGTTTCTGATTGCCGGGTGATAAGCAACATTTTTTGTTTTTTATCATCTCCCACAGGTATCACCAAACGACCGCCAATTTTTAATTGTTCTTTAAGGGCATCGGGCACTACTGGTGCACCTGCTGTTACAATAATGCCGTCAAAAGGAGCGTGAATTGGCCAGCCTAAAGAGCCATCGCCATGTTTTAGCACAGGTCGGTAGCCCATTGAGGGTAGTTTCTTTTTTGTTTTATCGTATAAGGGCTTATTATACTCCATGCTAAACAGTTTTACACCCATCTCCAACAGTACACAGGCTTGGTAGCCCGACCCTGTTCCAATCTCTAGTACTTTGTCGCCAATTGCTGGGTTTAGCAACTGCGATTGAAAAGCAACGGTATAAGGCTGAGAAATAGTTTGACCTTCGCCAATCGGAAAAGCCTTGTCTTGGTAGGCATGTTCTATAAATGCATTATCTAAAAAAATATGACGAGGAACTTTATTTATGGCATCAATTACTTTGGGGTTATCTATCCCTTTTTCTTGAATAACCTTTACCAATTTACGTCTAAGCCCACGTGCTTTATAGCTGTCTTCCATTACTTACCTCTAATACTGTGCGAAGATATAAAAACACTGTATATCGTAGTGTTTATTCCTTAACTTTGATAAAAAATAAATTAATGTTTACAGGAATTATTGAAGCCACCGGAACCATATCTGCCATTGAAACCGATGGGGGAAATGTTCATTTTTTTATTAGGTCGTCCATTACCAATGCGCTTAAAGTGGACCAAAGTGTAGCACATAATGGCGTGTGCTTAACGGTAGTTGAAATTAAGAATGAGATATATAAAGTAACTGCCATTAAAGAAACACTGGATAAGGCCAATTTAGGCAAGTTAAAACCTAGCGATAAAGTAAATCTTGAACGGAGCATGGCTTCGCATGGCAGGTTCGATGGCCATGTGGTGCAAGGCCATGTAGATCAAATAGCCATTTGTAATTCGGTTACTGAGCAGGATGGGAGTTATGTATTTAATTTTGAAGTGCCTGGTGGTACTAATTTAATTGTAGAGAAAGGCTCCATTTGTATTAATGGGATTAGCTTAACCTGCTTTAATGTAACAGATACTAGTTTTGAAGTAGCTATTATTCCATTTACCTACGAACATACCAATATTAATAAAGTAGAAGCTGGCACAGATGTAAATATTGAGTTCGATATACTGGGTAAGTACGTGCAAAAAATGATGGTGGGGAGGTAGTGATTAGATTACAGCTGATGGTATTCCCAAAAATAGGATAGTGAATGAAGTTCCAAAAAAGCTAGCAACTCCAGTTTGGAGAAAATTAGTATTTATTAAGTTCAGGTTCGTAACTTTGTTAAACTTTTTTAGTTGAGCCTTTTTTAGATATTTTAGATATAATTATTATGACAAAAGAAGATGTTAAAGTGTTGATTATTGGTTCAGGTCCTGCTGGTTATACAGCCGCCATATATGCAGCTCGTGCAGGTTTAAAGCCTGTTTTATATACTGGTGCAGAGCCAGGTGGGCAGTTAGTAACTACCAACGATGTAGAAAACTTTCCTGGGTATCCTGATGGAATCAACGGGCCAGAAATGATGATGCAATTACAGAAGCAAGCAGAACGATTTGATACCGATGTACGTTTTGGAGTGGTAACTAAAGTCGATTTTTCAGGCTATCCGCATAAAGCCATTGTAGATGATGCCCATGAAATTACTGCGGAAGCGGTGATTATTTCTACAGGAGCAACCGCCCAATACCTTGGATTAGAATCGGAAAAGGCATTGCATGGCAAAGGTGTTTCGGCTTGTGCTATTTGCGATGGTTTTTTTTATAAAGGAATGAATGTTGCCGTTGTAGGTGGGGGCGATAGTGCCGCTGAAGAAGCCACTTATTTGGCAAATATTTGCCCTAAAGTGTATTTAATTGTTCGAAGAGATGAGTTGCGTGCTTCTACTATTATGCAACAGCGAGTGTTAAACACACCAAATATTGAAGTGCTTTGGAACTCAGAAACAGTAGAAGTGTTAGGAGATGATAAAGTAGTGGGTGCGAAATTGAAAAATAATAAAACCAACGAAGAATTTACCATTGATATTGAAGGTTTTTTCGTAGCCATTGGCCATAAGCCCAATACAGAAATATTTAAGAATTACTTAGATATGGATAAAACAGGGTATTTAAAAGTGGTGCCTGGCTCTACTCGTACCAATGTTGAAGGTGTTTTTGTAGCAGGAGATGCGGCCGATAAAGTATATCGACAAGCGATTACCGCTGCAGGAACAGGCTGCATGGGAGCCTTAGATGCCGAAAAATTTCTTCAGTCGAAAGAGGTGCATGTATAATATTATTATGGGCTATTGTAGAGAGTAAAATCACCAACATGCAAAATCCAAGGAAATATTAATTTATTGATGTTATGCAGAACCCTCTTGCCTTTATTCCTATAGAGGCAGGAATCTTCTTTTAGAGCATTTCTAGTATTCTTGTTGCTGTTTGGCTTCTTATTGCTTCTAGATCAGGGTTTTTATAATCAATATAATAGAGGTATTCTTAAATAACTATGATTTCTAAAACATTTAACTTTATGGACAGGCACTGCGTAGCTTGCATAATATTACGCCTTCTTAAATTTTATTAAAATCCACCCAATAAGGTCGTTCCCTTGTCGTAAAATAGCCTTTATTTTGTGGCTTAAACCTAGGTTGAGCGATTCACTAAAGTGAGAAGTGCTAAGAGACTGAGAATAATCTGATAGGAGAATAAAAGTGTATGAGTACCGAAGAAAACAAACCAAGCTTAAATTTTATAGAGCAATTTATCGAAGACGATTTAAAATCGGGCAAGCACGATAAAATACAAACACGTTTTCCGCCAGAGCCTAATGGGTATTTGCATATTGGCCATGCTAAAGCCATTGTGGTAAACTTCGAAATGGCTAAAAAATATAAGGGCCAATGCAATTTACGATTTGATGACACCAACCCCGAAAAGGAAAAAGTAGATTACGTAGATGGTATTAAGGAAGATATTAAATGGCTTGGGTATGAGTGGGAAAAAACCCTGTTTACCTCCGATTATTTTGGGCAATTATACACTTGGGCTGTTCAACTTATTAACGATGGAAAAGCCTATGTAGATGACCAAACCGCAGAGGAGATGTCTGCCAATAGAGGAACACCTTCTGAGCCGTCAAAACCTAGCCCATACAGAGATAGATCCATTGAAGAGAACTTTCGATTATTTGAGGAAATGAAGGAGGGAAAGTGTGAGGAGGGAAGTAGAGTGCTTCGGGCTAAAATCGATTTGGCTTCGCCAAATATGCTTATGCGCGACCCTGCCTTGTACCGTATTAAAAATATGCCTCACCACCGTACCGGTAGTACCTGGCATGTATATCCTATGTACGATTTTGCCCACGGGCAATCGGATTCTATTGAGCATGTTACGCACTCGTTATGCACATTAGAATTTGAAAATCATCGCCCCTTATATAACTGGTTTATTAAAGAACTGGGCATTTATCCATCACGCCAAATTGAATTTGCAAGGCTAAATTTAAGCTACACCATTACCAGTAAGCGTAAGCTGTTAAAATTAGTGGAAGAAGACCATGTAACGGGTTGGGACGACCCTCGAATGCCCACTTTAGTGGCTATGCGCAGAAGAGGTTTCCCCCCAAAGGCCATCACCAATTTTGCTCAAAAAGTGGGAGTAGCCAAGCGAAATAATATCATTGATGTGGCTTTATTGGAATTTTCGGTTCGTGAAGAATTGAATAAAACAGCGAATCGTGTATTTGGTGTACTCAATCCTGTTAAGTTGGTAATTGAAAATTACCCCGAAGGCAAGGTTGATAGGATGCAAGCCGTTAATAATCCTGAAGATGAAACGGCTGGCAAACGGGAATTGCCCTTTAGCAGAGAATTATACATCGATCGATCTGATTTTATGGAAAACCCTCCTTCGCCTAAAAAGTTTTTTAGGCTAGGGCCAGGTAGAGAAGTGAGGTTAAAATACGGCTACATTATTAAATGCACAGGTTATGAAAAAGATGCCGAAGGTAATATTACATTAATTAAGGCAGAGTACTTTCCTGATACACGCAGTGGGCAAGATACTTCGGGTAAAAAGGTAAAAGGCACGTTAAGTTGGGTAAGTGCCAACGAAGCTGTGCAAGCAGAAATTAGACTCTACGATCGCTTATTTTTAAATGAAAATCCTGCCAATTCAGAAGATATTACCGAATCTTTAAACCCTAATTCATTAACCGTAGTTAAAAATGCAGTTATCGAACCTTCGGTTAAAAATCTGACCAAAGGAGATACCGTGCAATTTGAGCGGCAGGGCTATTTTACGGTAGATGAAGACAGCACAGCCACTCAACTGGTGTTTAACCGAACCATTAGTTTGCGTGATAGTTGGGGGAAAGCTCAGAAGAAATAATCTATGACTTTTAAGGAAAAAGTACATACCCATTGTACTCATCTTGTAGAAAAACGTATTAGTTTGGCTCAAAAACTAATTGTGGAGGCGCAAACGGCTGCCAATCAAGATACCAAAAGCAGTATGGGCGATAAATACGAAACGAGCCGAGAGATGATGGCGTTGGAGATGCGAAAAGCAAGTGAGCAGTTGCAAGAAGCCTCTAAACTAAAAAAGGTATTAGGTGAGCTAAAACCAAAGAAGGTGTATTCTTCTATCGCCTTGGGTAGCCTTATCACAACTTCCATGGGTGTTTTTTATTTGGCCGTTAGTTTGGGTAAAATGGAGGTGGAAAACAAAGAAGTATTCGTTTTATCAGCGGTAGCTCCCTTGGGTAAATTATTACTGGGTAAAAGCATTGGCGACCATTTTGATTTTAATAGCCAGCACATATCAATAATTGATGTGGCATAAAAAAGCGCTTTAAAGTTTTATGTTTTTGGAAGTTTTTTAAACTCAGCACATTAGTACCTGTCTGCCAATCTAGGCAGGCTTATCGCTTTAGCGAATCTCTCAATTTAGGTTATAGTCAATCAAAACAAGCCTTGAAATCACCCTTTGAGATGTCAATGCCAACCGAATATTTACCTTCCATAATTTTACTATTGAGTCCACTCCGAAAACAGACAATTTCCAAAAAAGAGTTATTTTGGAGTAGATTTTTATTTTTCGAGATTCGGTGATGCATGAGTATCAGCTAATTGAGAAAATAAAAAGGTTGCCATCCGCCAAGCGGGATTGGTTTTGGGTGTTTTCGGAGTGGGCTCAATAGTAAAGTTAATTTATAAGAAGTGTTTGCTATTCTTTTAAACCTTTACTCATCTTTGATGCTGGATAGTAGTATAAAAACAATGTCCTTAGTTACCAGAATATTGCAAAAAAGACCGCAATGACTAAGTTTTAATGTTTTTATTCTCATTGCAGCTTTTCGATATTTACGGATTTCTGCTTGCCTTCGCAAAGTTATGGCGAAGCAAGGCCTCCGCCCGAATGACAGTGTGAGGTTTATGCGTAACATCAGTAATTAATATTCAAAACAAAAGCACTAGTTTTGCGCTTAGGGGTTTAAGTGCAAATGAATTTATCCGATAAAATAAATAAAACAGTAATAATTAAGGTAAAAGAGGCCGCAGACCTTTTGGACCTTGAAACCTACCTTATTGGAGGATATGTGCGAGATATTTTTCTAAAGCGCCCCTCAAAAGATATCGACTTTGTTTGTGTGGGCAGTGGAATTGCATTGGCGAAAGAAGTAAATAAGTCATTCCCCACCAGCAAACTTTCTGTATTCAAATCTTTTGGTACAGCTATGCTAACTACAGCAGAGGGCGATTTAGAATTTGTTGGTGCCCGAAAGGAATCGTACCGGAGCAATTCGAGAAAACCTATTGTGGAGGATGGAACCCTTGAAGATGACCAATTAAGGAGAGATTTTACCATTAATGCCCTTGCCATAAGTATAAATGAGCAAACATTTGGTCAACTTATTGATCCATTTAATGGGCTCTCAGACTTAAAGAAAAAAAGCATTAAAACACCATTAGATGCTCATATTACTTTTTCTGATGACCCACTGCGGATGATGCGCGCCATTCGGTTTGCCAGCCAATTAGCATTTGACATTGAACCAGATACGTTTGATGCTATTAGCTCTAATTTAGACCGAATATCCATTGTTTCGCAAGAGCGCATTACAGATGAATTAAATAAAATTATTTTATCTCCCAAACCTTCGTATGGGTTTAAGCTCTTATTTATATCGGGTTTGTTAGGCAAAGTGTTTCCAGAAATGGTTGAGTTGCATGGTGTTGATAAAAAAGAAGGAAAGTCTCACAAAGATAATTTTTACCATACGCTTCAAGTGCTAGACAACGTGGCTGAAGTATCCGATGATTTATGGTTACGATGGGCTGCCATTTTGCACGACATAGCTAAACCAGCCACCAAACGATTTAGTTCAAAAGTGGGATGGACATTTCATGGCCATGAAGATAAGGGAGCTAGAATGGTTCCAAAGATATTTAAAAAGTTAAAACTACCTTTAAACGACAAAATGCACTTTGTAAGGAAACTTGTGCGTTTGCATTTAAGACCCATTGCATTGGTTAAAGAAAACATTACCGATTCAGCCATTAGAAGACTGCTGTTTGAAGCCGGGAATGATTTACAGGCTCTTATGATGCTTTGTAAGGCAGATATAACCTCTAAAAATGATCAAAGAGTAAAAAAATACCTTGCAAACTTTGTGCGTGTGGAGGAAAAACTTAAGATTGTTGAAGAAAATGATCACCTTTCAAATTTTCAGCCACCTGTATCTGGCGAGCTTATTATGGCAACTTTTAATTTAAAACCATCACGTGTTGTTGGGCTTATTAAAGATGAAATAAAAGAAGCTATTTTAGAGGGAGAAATTAATAATGATTTTGATGAAGCATCAGAATTAATGATGAAACTGGCAATTAAACATGGATTATCTAACACTAAAATTTTATAAATGAACACTAAAATTAAACTCTTATTGCTTCTTTTATCACTTTCTTACCAAGGATTTGCGCAAGAAGAGAAACCTGCTCAAGAAAACCAAGAAAACACAAAATCGCCCATTTATTGGTTATATGATGGCCATTACCGGCTGGCTGTAAAGTATAATGATTATGCGGAGGCAAAAAGTGCTTTGTATAACCTTATTTTATTAGAACCTAAAAATGATTCGTTAAGGTATAGTTTGGCCTATGCTTATTTTGATGCAGGAAAGTACCCTTCTACTATAATGGTATGTAACGATATATTAGCCTTCATACCCAATCACCTAGGAGCATTAGAACTCAGTGCAATTTCTTTCGAGAATTTAGGACTAAAAGATAAAGCTTTGCCTAATTACGAAAAAATTTATATGGCTTCGTCAAGCCTTAATGCGCTTTATAAAATGGCCTTTTTGCAATACGATTTAAAAAAGTATGCTGAGTGCGGGGTAAATATTGACATCCTGCTTACTCATGAACAAATGCAAGAGGCTATGATTGTTTTTACAGAGGAGAATAGCGAATCTAAAGAGTACCCGATGAAGGTAGCCGTGTTAAATTTAAAAGGGATGGTTAACAAAGAAATTGGCAATAATGCCGAGGCTAAAAAAGCGTATGAGGAAGCACTAGCCATTTCGCCTGATTTTAAATTGGCCAAATCTAATTTGGCTGAGCTGGATAAATAGCTTTTGATTTTTTTTATCAGTTAGCGAACCGATAAAAAAAAACCGTCATTTCTCTCAGGTATTCGGGAAGAATGACGGTTTTTTTGGTCTGACTATCGCCCGACCTTGATTATATTCTTTACCCCGTTGTTGGTCTTTTGACCAACAACAATCAATGTTGTGTTTTTTCTTTTAATCCTCGAAAGTTTTTCTGTTTATAAGCAACCCTTTTTTGATTACCCTTGTCTTTTAGCTAGATTTAGATACTTGGAAGCCAAACAAATAAATATTCATGCAGAGCTAATAGAGGCTTGCTTGCAAAATGACAGCGTAGCTCAGTATAAACTTTATAGTTTGTACTCAAAAGCTATGCTAAATGTGGCCTTTAGAATTTGTAATAACACAGAGCAAGCGGAAGATTTATTGCAAGAATCATTTATAAGTGCATTCAAAAATCTATCTTCTTTTAAAGGAACAGCTTCTTTTGGTTCGTGGTTAAAGCGCATTGTTGTAAACACCAGCCTAAATTATTTACGCTCCAAAAAAATTGAGTTCGAAGAGTTGCAAGAGGATAAAAAGGGTGTGCCTGAAGAAAAGGTTGATTATAGCGACCAAGAGCTAATGGTAGGTGTGGTGAAAGATGGAATAGCGCAGTTACCCACAGGCTACCGATTGGTTATTAGCCTTTATCTACTCGAAGGCTACGACCATAAAGAAATTGCAGAGGTGTTGGGTATCAGCGTATCAACCTCAAAATCGCAATATAACAGAGCCAAAATAAAATTAAGAGAAATTATAAAATCTAAAAGTTATGACACGGGATATGCAGGATAACTTAGAAAAATTTGTGAAAGAGCACAAGGATGAATTTGATGATTTAATACCTACTAATTCTACATGGAAAAATATTCATAAAGAGCTAGAGGTATCTAATTATGCGCATAAATTAATGATTTGGAAGGTGGCGGCTATGCTATTATTGGTTTTTTCATTGGGCTTAACCGTGTTTATTAATAGAGATTACTTTGAACCGAAAAATGTGGTAGTTGCGGAAGATAATGAGTTTTTGGACACAGAGGCGTATTATAGTTCAGTTATTGATCAAAGGCAGCAGTTAATTAAAACGGTAGCACATAGTTTTCCTGATATTGAAAATGATTTTGAATTAGATTGGAAACAACTCGATTTAAACTACAAGCAACTGAAACAAGAATACGAAAAGGATAAGAGTGAAGAATTGCGTAATGCAATAGTGCAAAATTTAAGGGCACGTGTGAGCTTATTAAATAGGCAAATCGAAGTACTTAGGCAAATAGATTTGATAGATGATAAAACTATTGAGATATAGATTTAATATATAAACAGATGAAGCAATTTTTAATTATAATACTAGCCTTGGGTTTGCCCAATATAATTTTTGCTCAATATGAGGCGAGCAAAAAAGTAATACGCAATTATGAGGTTACTGGCAACGGAAGCTTAGAGGTAAATAGTAAATATGGCGATGTGCACATAGATACGTGGGATGCTAAAACGGTTGAACTAAAGGTAATAATTGAGGTTGAAAAAAGGACTGAAAAGCAGGCCAAGGAAATGCTTAATAAAATTTCTATCGGAATTGAAGACGGGAATAAAGAATTACTTAGCTTTAGAACTAACATAGATGGGTCGATTAATAATAGATCGGGCGAACGCTTAAAGATTGAGTATTGGATTAAAGCACCTAAGTCGTTGGCCTATAAAATTAAAAACACCTATGGTAATTTTTACATAGCCAATAATACGGGTAGTAATGATTTTAAGATAGCGTATGGCAATATAAAAGCGCAAGAATGTATGGGTAAAACCAAGCTAAATCTAAGCTATGGCAATGGAGAAATAGAAAAAATAGGAGATGGTGTGTTGCGTATCAATTATTCAAACTTGTCGTTTGGAGATATAGGTAACATTACCGTTGAAAATAATTATTCGAATTTAGATGCTGAAGATATTAATAGGCTTACCATAGAAAACAGGTATGGTAATTTTAAGGCTAAGTCATTAAAATCAATAGGAGGGTCATCTAAGTATGGTAAGGTAACCATTGATAAGCTTTATAAAGAAATAGATTTTGATGGAGGCATTAAAGTAAATTGGATATCTAAAGATTTTGAGAAAATTAGAATAGATGCAAAATATGAATCTACCGAACTAAGATTTGAAAAAGGGTTTGGGGCTTCTATTGACGCAACTATGACTTATTGTGCCTTAAAATTTGGCGATGTGCCATTTGATTATTCTCAGATTAGAGAAAAAATAAATCAAAATTATTACAAGGGGGTTATTGGAGATAAAGCTAAAGCAGGCAATCGGGTAATTTCCATCAAATCGGCCTATGGTAATGCTAAAATTAAATTTGCCGATTAGAGGTTATAATTCGCTATCCGTAAGCTTGCCTTCGCGGCAGGTAAGCACACGGTTAGGGTTGGCCTCTAATAATTTAAAATCGTGAGTGGCCATTAAAATGGCAGTTCCACTTTTATTTATTTGCTTAAATAGGTCGAAAATACCCTGCGAAACTTCAGGGTCAAGGTTTCCGGTAGGCTCATCTGCCAATAAGATAGCAGGCTCATTTAATAAGGCCCTGGCTATTACAACACGCTGCTGTTCACCACCCGATAATTGAAAAGGCATTTTACCAGAAACAGCTCCAAGCCCTACTTGCATTAATACTTCGGCAGCTCTTTTCTTTATTTTAGCCCGGTCTTTCCAGCCGGTAGCTTTCATTACAAACTCCAAATTATCAGAAACGGAGCGATCATTAAAAAGCTCAAAATCTTGAAAAATAATGCCTAATTTCCTTCGCAGGTAAGGAACATCCTTTGGCTTTATATTTTTTATGGAATAGCCCGCTATATTAATATCACCTAACCGAAGTGGAATATCGGCATAAAATGTTTTTAACAAAGACGATTTTCCGCTTCCGGTTTTACCCACAAGATATACAAACTCTCCTTTGTTGATGGCAAAGTTAACGCTGCTTAATATAGTTTCGTTTTCTTGAAAAATACTGGCATCTATAACGTTTACAATAGGTTCGGAGGAAAAACTCATTTAAAATTTAGTTTAGTAAGTTTGCCAAAAGGTAAGTCATTTATCAGAGTTTCCAAATTTTCCTGATGATTCTCTAAATTATATTTCTCTAAATCGCGCAAAGGGCGGTCGGCTCTAAAATAGCCTACAAGAATAAAGTTATCATCCCTCAACTGGATGTAATCAGGAATTTTAGCCTTCCCTTTTATCTTGATGATGTACATGCTAATGAATCAATGAATAGAGGTTTCCTTAACACACCATGAAATTTTAAAAGAATAATTACTCCGTTTTGACTTTTACAATTCCTATGCTTGCGATTTTTTATAATCTTCCAAAAAAGTTTTTAATCCACTATCTGTTAGCGGGTGTTTTAATAACCCTGTAATTACTTTTAAAGGGCAGGTGGCTACATGGGCGCCAATTTCTGCACATTGTATTAAGTGCATGGTATGCCTTACCGAGGCAGCCAGTACTTGTGTTTCAAAATCGTAGTTATCAAAAATATGTACTATTTGCTCAATTAGTTCAGTGCCATCCTGGCTTACATCGTCTAACCTGCCAATAAAAGGGGATACATAGGTGGCGCCTGCTTTGGCGGCCAAAATGGCTTGCCCAGCCGAAAAAACAAGGGTGCAATTAGTACGAATGCCTTTATCAGAAAAATATTTAATTGCCTTAATTCCTTCTTTAATAATGGGCACTTTTACTACAATTTTAGGGCTTAAGGCAGCCAATGCTTCCCCTTCTTTCACCATGCCTTCAAAGTCAGTAGCAATTACTTCTGCACTTACATTATCATCAACAATATTACATATAGCTTGGTAATGCGCAATAATATTGGCTTCCCCTTTAATGCCTTCTTTGGCCATTAACGATGGGTTTGTGGTTACACCGTCAAGTATGCCAAGGTCATAGGCTTCTTGGATGTCGTTAAGATTAGCAGTATCAATAAAGAATTTCACGAGATAGGATATTTGAAATTTGAAAATAAAAAAGGCAAACCGAATATCGCACTGCTACAACCGCCTACCCTTGCTTCCTTCCGGACCTGGGGGAGTTTGGCAGGAGCTAGTCGTACCGATTTGCCAATGCAAAGTTAAATTGTTTTGGCAAACATCTAATAATTATAAAAATTATTTTGCTGCGCCTGATAAATATAAATTAAACTCCATAGGGTTTACCGATGCAAATCCATCAAAATCGAGGTCATCATAGATGGTGGCATCAAAATCTCTCTTGTTTTGCTCAATTTGGCCTGCTGATGAAATGAGTAGTTCCAGTCCTTCCATGGTTGCAGGGTTAATTCTAACTAATATTTTGTTAGCATTAATTTCTTTTTTATAGTATTGATAAAGTACTGCCATTTTTTTGGCAAAGATATAAGGACACCTCTATTAATTGCTTGTGTTATGCAAAACAAAATAAAGACCGTCATTCTGAAGGGCTTTGCCCGAAGAATCTCATGAGTGGACTCAATTTTAAAGCCAACTGCTAAATGGGCTCGGCAGAGCCTAGAGATTGCCGGATCTGACCTGCCCTCCGTACAACTTCGGGAGGCGGGCGCCCGATAATGACGAAGGCATTAGACTTAGTTATATGGGTGGATTCACAAATTTTCTTGTGCTAGCTCAGTAGGTGCTTCTTGCGTGTTTTCTAGTGAGTAGGTAGGGCAAGTGTAAGAGGTACATCCGAATATTGAAGCAATGGCAACAAAGGCGATTAAAATAACAAGCTTTCTCATTTTTTTGGGTTTACTAAAGGGCCCCTCTATTAATTGCTTGTGTCCTCTGGCTTTTTCTGAGGTTTGTGATCGAGACGTGGTTTCAAAGGCAGGCTGGCTGCCTGACTAGAAAGCACAACGAAGAGCAAGAGCCTCAGAAAAAGCCCCTTTGGGTTAGATTAAAGCACTTATCTGCTTCGTTATAATCGATAAAAAGGCAACCAGCCTTCCTTGTCGATTCTGCCTTGCATCTAAGCACTTTATTTCTAACAGAGGGCAAAATCAATTAATAGAGGTGCCCTTAATATAGCTCAAAGGTATAGCAAAAAGAGGCGATAATTTATAACGGTTTACGCTGGTTTTTAGCTAGAATTTATGCTTAGCTAATAGCTAGGCATAAATATCTACAAATAGCAAAT
>JALSJD010000163.1 GCA_026989535.1 Cyclobacteriaceae bacterium | reverse complement strand
TCGTTTAGCATTTACTGTTCAAAATGCTTTTGTAATTACTAAGTACTCCGGGTTGGATCCTGAAGTAAGTGGAGGGATTGATAATAATATCTATCCAAGACCAACAACTTATATGCTCGGTTTAAATCTTAATTTCTAATAACCTCCAAAAAAAGAAATATGAAAAATATAAAAATATCTTATGTAATAATGCTGTTGGCAACCATTATGTTCTCATCATGTGTTAAAGACTTGGACGTGGAGCCAATCGATCCAAATGTGAGTACGTCTAATAATGTTTTTAAAGACGAGGCGGCCTATAAGCAGGCTTTAGCTAAAATTTATGCGAGCTATGCAATTAGTGGTCAGGATGGAGGCGGAGGTGGAAACCCTGATATCGCAGGTATTGATGAAAATTTCGGAAACTATTTGCGTCAACTGTGGGGTTTGCAAGAGCTATCAACGGATGAGGCTATTATAGCTTGGGATGATGCAACTATCAAAAATTTTCACTGGCAAACTTGGGCTCCTAATGATGTATTCATAGCAGCACTTTATTCTAGAATTTATTATTCAATTGCGGTTGCTAATGAGTTTGTTAGAAACGCAGATGCAACAATAAATGCTGGAGCTTCTGGGTCATTTTTAACTGACTTAAAGGCTTACAAAGCTGAGGCTCGTTTTTTGAGGGCTTTCTCTTATTGGCATGCCATTGATATGTTTGGAAATGTACCGTTTGTTACCGAAGCCGATTTGCCAGGTGCATTCTTTCCTGACAGAATAACTCGGGCAGACTTATTTACTTACATCGAAAGTGAATTATCTGCTTTAGATGCAGAAACAGACTTGCCTATGGCAGGAGCAAATGAATATGCAAGGGCTGACAAAGGAGCTGTTTGGATGTTGCAAGCAAAACTTTATATGAATGCAGAAGTGTACATTGGAACTCCTAAATATTCTGAAGCATTAACTGCTATTAATAAAGTAATTGGAGCTAGCTATACTATAGATCCTACTTATCAAAATGTGTTTAGAGCTGATAATAACAACAGTCCAGAAATTATTTTTCCATTGGCTTTTGATGGCACTAATACACAGCAGTATGGAGGGATGACATTCCTGCTTCATGCATCTAACGGTGGCGGTATGCCGCTAAATGGAATTGATGGAGGCTGGGGTGGTATCAGAGGTATTAAAGATTTAGCAAGCAAATTTAATGTTTCTGAATCTGATTTTTCTGCTGCTGATCCTGAGTTTTCTGGTATTGCGGATCAAAGAGGAATGTTCTACTTTAATCCTGATGTTTGGACGTGGGATATTGATAACGTGGGAGCCTTTACACAAGGTATTGGAGTAACTAAATTTAAGAATATTTCAGCAGACGGATCACCCGCACCTAATGTACACCCTACATTTGTTAGTACTGATTTTCCAGTATTTAGATTGGGGGATGCTTACTTGATGTATGCTGAGGCAGTTCTTAGAGGAGGGGCAGGTGGAGATGCCGGAACAGCTTTAGGTTATGTAAATGATCTTAGAACAAGAGGAGGAGCCGCAACAATTACTTCTGGTGATCTCACACTTGACTTCTTATTAGACGAACGGGTTCGTGAATTATACTGGGAAGGGCATAGAAGAACTGATTTAATTCGTTTCGGTCAATTTACTGACGGGAGCTATGTTTGGGAATGGAAAGGTAATGTACAAGCTGGTACTTCAGTTGGAGGTTTCAGAGACCTTTACCCTATTCCTAGTAATGATATGAATGCAAATCCTAATTTGATTCAAAATACGGGTTATTAATCTTTTAATTTTAGAAATATGAAATATTTATCAAAAATAATATACTTGCTTATTATCAGCACAGTACTGCTTTCATGTGAAAGTGATATAGACAAGGTGTTCTTTGAAGGAGGTACAGCTCCTGCGCTTACTGTTTCAACTACAAGCGATCTTGTATTGATAAAAGCCGAAGCTGATTTTCGATCACTTCAGTTTCAATGGACTAACCCTCAATACAGCTTTTCAAATGGGGTAAATACCCAGGACGTGGCTTATACCTTTGAAATTGATACTGTAGGTTCTGATTTTTCTAATCCGAAATTAAGTTCATTATCCTTTTCTGGTGACTTGTTTACGGAGTTTACTGTAAAGGATTTGAATAATACCTTAGCCGCTCTTGAACTTGAGGATAATGTACCACATAATTTTGAATTCAGAATAAAGGCAGCTTTGGCAAATGATAATGCACCTCTTTATTCAAACACTATTTCAATTAAGATAACTACTTATCTCGATGTAGTATATCCTGTTCCCGATAAGTTGTTTATCACGGGTGCAGCAACCCCAGCAAGTTGGATGGGTGGCGGTGATGCAGAAGTGCCTTCTCAAGAGTTTGCAAAAATAAATGCTTATACCTTTGAATTAAGTAGTTTGGATATAAATGCCAGCAGCCCATTTCTATTTGTTCCTGTTTATGGAGATTGGAGTAATAAATATGGTTTTACGGGAGACAAAGAGCAAAATAACCCTGATGGAGATTCGTTTGAACCTGGTGGGGAGGATTTTATTTCTCCGGCAACTGCAGGAGTCTATAAAATTACGGTAAATTTCAAAACTGGTAAATATGCTTTTGAGTAAAAAAAATAAAAAAATATTATGAATAAAATACAGACATTTTTAGCGGTAATAGCCATTATAGCCATTACCCTATCTTGTGAAAAGATTGAGCCTATTCCACAATTTGTAAAGAGTGAGGCGGAAATTACATTAACTGCTTCAGTTGATGCTGTCTCAATTCCTGCAAAGGATTCTCTGACAGATGTAGTTTCATTTACCTGGAACGATCCTGAGTATTCTGTTGGATTAGAACGAAGTAAATTTATTTTAAAACTTGCTACATCAGGAACTGATTTTGTAGATTTTATGAGTAAGGAATTTTCTGGGGTATTAGAAAGTTCTATGTCAGGCAAGGAGTTGAATGGAATGGCTTTGAGACTTGGAGGAGTAATCGGGCAGCCAATTACCCTCGATGTAATGGTAGAAGCTTCCCATTTAAATAACAATGAAACAATTGTGTCGAATGTTCTCAATATTACGGTAACTCCTTATGAGGACTTAGCCCTTGTTGCTTCCACAACCTCCGTAGTTTGCACGGCAGCAACTGCTTCCGAAGAAGGAGTTTCATTTACTTGGAATCAAGCTTTTAGTGGATTTGATGGTGTTAAAACCTACCAATTTCAATATGCTGAAGCTGGAACAGATTTTGCATCTCCTACAGTAATTGATGTTTCTTCATTTGAATATGCTTTCAATCAGTTTGATTTGAACGTAATTGCTTTATCTAATGGCATCAGTGGCGAATCAACTGGACCTGTTGAGTTTAGGATAAAAGCTACCAATGAGTTGGGTACAGTTCTTTATTCAAATGTGGTTAGTGTTTCTATTACTACTTATGTGGTGCCTTATAATTCTATAGGGATTATTGGTGACGCTACTCCAGGGGGATGGGGTGTTGATACCGATTTGTACAGACCAGATGCTTCTAATCCCACAGCATGGGTGGCAACACTTTACTTGGAAGGCGGGAAATTAGCAAAATTTAGAGATGAAGACAGTTGGGATACTAATTGGGGAAGTGGAGATTTTCCTGCCGGAACTGCTACTCAAGGTGGTTCAAATATTCCGGTTAGCAGTAGCGGATACTACAAAGTTGAGTTTAATTCAGGTACGGGAGAATACAACTTTACATTACAAACACCCGGTGTTTATACTAATGTGAGTTTGATTGGCGCTCAAACCAATTGGGCTACCGATATAGCGGATCTCACCAAAGACCCAAGTAACGATTATGTTTGGACTGGCATCGTGATGTTAGATGCAGGAGAATTGAAATTCAGAGCTGACCATGATTGGGGAACGAATTGGGGGATTTCTAGCGGCACTACCTCAACAAGTCTTTCTGGTTATACAGAGCAAAATGGTGGTAATATGGAGATTACTACAGCGGGAGAATATTTTGTCTATATAAATGTTGCCACCAGTGAATATTTCTTTGGAAAAAGTAATCGTAATATTCCTTATTTGGATATTGGTATAATAGGAGATTCAACCCCTGGGGGGTGGAGTGATGATACAAATCTGATCAACAACCCAGTGAATCCATATAAATGGTCTGGCACAGTGACTTTAGTAAATGGGGAAGCTAAATTTAGAGCCGATAACGATTGGGCGGTAAACTGGGGGGATACTAGTTTTCCGGATGGAGTTGGAACTGATGGTGGACCTAACATCCCTGTAACTGAAGGTACCTATTTTATTACCTTCAATACCTCTACAGGAGAATACTCTTTCATAAAATGATTTGTCTGAATAGATTAGAGGCTTTTTTAAGCCTCTGATCTATTACAAACCTCTAAATTTTACAATGCGAGGTTTTATATTGCTTCTTCAGAGTCTCTCAAAAGAAGACCCTGAAATAATAATTAGAATTACAAAAATGAAATACATAGCCTCCATATTACTTAGCACTTTGTTTATTCAAGCATCTTATGCTCAAGTAACAACCAATCCACTTTGCTTTGATGACGAAGAACCTGTAACCATTATTTACGATGCAACCCAAGGAACAACAGGCCTTGTAGGTGCTGCAAAAGTATATATGCATGCCGGTGTAATAACTGATTCGCAAACAGGTACAGGCTGGCAGTATGTGATAGGTAATTGGGGTACTGATGATGGCATTGGAGAAATGACAAAAGTAGCTGGAGAAGCTAATAAATGGGAAATTACCATTACACCCAGAACTTATTTTAATGTTCCTGCTTCAGATGTAATTTACCGATTAGGCATGGTGTTTAGAAATGCCGATGGAAGCAAAGAAGGAAAAAACGACTCCAATGGAGATATCTTTATAAACCTTGCCACCGATCCCGTTAATCTTCAAATCACTTCAACTAACCCGTTATTAGTTGATAATGGCGATATGGTTTCTATCTCTGCGACCACTTGCAGTAACGCTACATTTAATCTATACATTAATGGTGTTTTAGAAACTACCCAGTCGGCCACTAACCAATTTAGTTATGCCTATCAAGTTGTGCAGGCAGCAGGAGATTTAGTGGAAGTGAGACTTACTGCGGAGGTAGGAGCTGATATGAACGAAAAAGAGTTTTCTTTTTCGGTGCGTACGGCTACAGTATCAGCCCCTCGCCCTGCCGGAATTATAGATGGTATTAATTATGGAGCAGATCCAACCAAAGTAACACTTTCTTTACTGGCTCCTTTTAAAACATCAGTATATGTTGTAGGCGATTTTAATAATTGGTCTATTGATCCTGCCTATCAAATGAAACAAGATGGCGAGCGTTTTTGGCTTGAAATCACCGGTTTAATATCTGGGCAGGAATATGGCTACCAATACCTTGTAGATGAAACTATTTGGATTGCAGATCCCTATGCAGATAAAATTTTAGATCCGGATGATAAATGGATACCTGATACGACTTATCCGAGTCTTATGGTGTATCCTGAAGGAGCCATCCACTCCAATTGGTATCATAATAGAGTGGCCGTTATACAAACAAATCAACAAGCTTATAACTGGCAAAACACTTCCTTCCAAAAACCTGCAAAAGAAAACCTTGTAATCTATCAGGTTCTAGTTCGCGATTTTCTCGGAGAAGATAATATGAACTACCAATCCCTGATAGATACATTGGGCTATTTTGAAAATTTGGGAGTAAATGCTATTCAATTACTACCCATTATGGAATTTGGAGGAAATGATAGTTGGGGTTATAATCCCACTTTTATGTTTGCAGTTGACAAAGCTTATGGGACTAAAAATGATTTAAAGGCATTTATTGATGCTGCCCATGGGAGAGGAATGGCGGTAATTTTAGATATGGTTATGAACCAAAACGATATTCCATCACCTTATGCACAAATGTATTTTGATTTTAATACCTTTAAACCAACACTAGATAACCCTTGGTTTAATGCAGAACCAAAGCATCCATTCAATGTTTTTTTTGATATCAACCATGAAAGTGCTTATACACAAACATGGCTAGATTCCATCAATAATTATTGGGTAAACGAATTTCGTTTCGATGGTTTTCGTTTCGACTTATCAAAAGGATTTACGCAAACTGATTCTAATGGAGATGTTGGTTTTTGGGGGCAAAAGGATGATTCTCGAATAGCATTATTAAAGAGGATGGCTGATAAAATTTGGGAAAATGATCCAGACACTTATGTGATTTTAGAACATTTTGCTGACAATTCCGAAGAAATTATTCTTTCAGATTATGGCATGCTGTTATGGGGTAATGCAGCTTTTGATTTTTACAAAGCCAATATGGGTTATGCTGCAGGAGAATCAATAGGCTGGGCATACTACGAGAATCGTGGATGGAGCAATAAGAATCTGATTTCTTATATGGAAAGCCATGATGAGGAGCGGCAAATGTTTAAAAATCTAAATTTTGGAAATAGTACTGCTAGTTATAATATAAAAGAGTTAAAAACAGCACTAGAAAGGTTAAAGCTATCGGCAACTTTCTTTTTTACCATTCCAGGGCCAAAGCATTTTTGGCAGTTTGGTGAGTTTGGCTACGATGTATCTATTGATGTAAATGGGAGAACAGGTAAAAAACCAACTAAATGGGAGTACCTAGACGATCCTGATCGTAAAGCATTACACGACACCTATAAAGCATTAATCGGCCTTAGAAATAAATACGATGTATTTACCAAAGGCGATTTTACATGGCAGCCCAGTGGCAATTTTAAATCAATCCATATTGCTAATGCAGATACAAGCGTGGTTATTATTGGCAATTTTGATGTAGAATTTGGAAATATAAACCCTCAATTTCAGCATACAGGCACTTGGTACGATTTTTTTTCAGGCGCAGAAATACAAATTGCCGATGTAAATGCAGCTATTAATCTAGCACCGGGCGAATACCATATTTACTCAGATAAAAAATTGCACACCTCCGATGTTGTGCTTGGCTTAAATTCAGGCAAGGAAATAAGTAGAATATCAATTTACCCAAACCCTACAAAAGATATTCTATACCTTAAAGTAGATCAGAATATGGGTGCTACGCCTTGGACAATAGTAAATATGATGGGTAAAGTTGTTATGCAAGGAAGGACAAGCAATAATGAGACTAATGCCCTTAATGTGGCTTTACTACCTACTGGTATTTATACCATTATGTATGGCAACTTGGCAAACCACTCTTCTATAAAATTTATAAAAGAATAGAGGCATCTCTTTTTGATTTGCTCAAATAAGCTTCAATTGCTGAATCTACGTCTAAATAGCAATAGCTTTTGCCAACGATTTTGCTAAATTTCATTTTCTCTAAGAAATCTCTCGTTGGTCCAATAATATACGAAAAATATAATTCAATACCTCGTTTTTTTAAATCATCGATTAATTCGTGTATGGCTTGATAAGCGGTGGAGTCTATATGAGATATACTGCCTCCGTGTAATATTACCAACTTGAGTTTGCTCCCTTTGGAGTTAATTTCTTTGGTAATGGTTTCAATAAAATGACTTGTGTTGGCAAAATATAAGTCGGCATCATATCTAAAAATAAGAATATCGTCAAATTCTGTTAGATTGTCAAAACGCTTAATATTTCTAAATTCTTTGGAATCTGGCATTTTGCCTAAAACAGCAAAATGAGGCTTCGTGCTGCGGTAAATCATAGCCAATAGCGACATAGCTACACTTATAGCAATGCCTTCTTTAATGCCCAAGCCAAGTGTTACCCCAAAAGAAATAAGGAGCATTAGAAAATCTTCTTTCTTTGTTTTCCATAGTAGTACAGGAAACTTTGTATCGATTAAACTAAATACTGCTACCATAATAATGGCCGCTAAAACTGAATTAGGTAAATAATAAAATAATGGTGTTAGAAACAATAAAGTTAAAATTACCAAGGAGGCACTAATGATAGCTGCAAGGTTGGTTTTGCCTCCAAGTTGTTCGTTTACTGCCGATCGGCTAAAGCCACCCGTGGTTGGAAATGCACTAAAAAAGGAACCTATAATATTGCCCATACCAAGTCCTACCAACTCTTGGTTGGGGTCTAACTTGTATTCGTTTTTATGATTTACTTGAATAGCTTTGGCTACCGAAATGGCTTCCATAAATGCAATAAGAGCCAATGTAAATGCAATAGGGATAAGTTCATTAAAGTGTGGTGTGTTAATTATAGGAAAAGCAAAAGAGGGAAGACCCTTGGGTACATCTCCTACAATTTTAACTCCCATTGTATAGAGTGATAGGTATTTAACTCCCACTACACCTAAGATAACCGCCACTAAAGCTCCTGGTATGGCTTTGTGAATCTTTTTTATATTTTTTAAAATAATAATACTGGTAATGCCAATAACTACGGTAATCCAATGAATATTTCCCCAATTTTGGAAGGCTTCGTATATTATTATAAAAACATTATTATTACGAAGGAGATCAACACCAATTAAGTGTTTTAATTGATTAACACCAATAATTAAGGCTGCAGCTGAGGTAAATCCATTGATAACAGGTTTAGATAAAAAGTTAACTAAAAAACCCATGCGTGCTATGCCCAGTACAAGCTGTATAACCCCCATCATAAAGGCCAGTAAAATAGCCAAAGCAATGTAGTTTTCTGTTCCTGTTTGGGCAATTACCGAAATGCCTGCTGCTACTAAAAGTGAGTCCATGGCCACAGGCCCAACGGCTAGTTGGCGCGATGTGCCAAAAATAGCATACACTAACTGAGGAAAAATAGCTGCATATAATCCATAAACCGGAGGCAGACCCGCAATCATGGCGTAAGCCATACCTTGAGGTATAAGCATTACACCAACTGTTAACCCAGCCGAAAAATCTCCACTGAGGTATTCTTTTTTATAGTTTGGAAGCCAATCTAGTATCGGTAAAAACTTTTTCATGTAGGTGTAATTATCGTTCTAAAAGATGCCTAGCTTTGCTATTCTAGTTAAGAATGAATATTCTGCCACAAAATAAATTATATTTGATGGGTGCAAATGTATCCAAGGTCACATTACATATTTTTTAGGTTTGGTTATTTTGTAGTGTGGATAAGAATAAAATTGATGAAGGCAACTAACCTGAATTATTTATGCGTTTATGAATAGTTTAGGCTAAAACAATATTGAATAAAAATACTATGAAAAAATTGACCAATATTAGCTTAGCTCTCTTATTAGTGATAGGCTTTATTTCTTGTGGAAATTCCCAAAACCAATCAAAGGAGGTAAAGGCAATAGGTAATAAACAAACAGCTACAATAGCTAAAAATATTAGTGCCACCGAGTTTCAACAAATAATTAATTCGAAGAAGGATGTGGTAGTGTTAGATGTAAGAACACTAGAAGAAGTGGCGGCTGGGGCTATTGAAGGAAGCACCCATTTAGATATTTATGATCCTAAATTTAAGCAAACTTTGGAAGGAATGGATAAAGACAAAATCGTTATGGTGTATTGTGCTGTAGGTGGTAGAAGTGCCCAAGCTATGCAGATGATAAAAAAAATGGGTTTTAAGGAAGTATATAATCTATCAGGTGGAATAAGGGCTTGGCAAAACGAAGGCAAACCAGTAAAATAGAGATGAACTGTATTGTTCAGTCTTTCCTCCTACCATTGATAGATTAAAAAGGGGATGCCAGAATAGGTCTGGCAAAGTGCATAAAAAGAATGTCTCCCCGCACTTGTTGCGAGGGCTCCATTTTTAAGGACGGGACAGGATATGTTTTCTATCATCTTCCTATGCGGATCCGCCAACTGGTTGGATTCCACTCTCGTAATAACAATGAAAAATTAGCTATTTACTAAGATGAAATTTTTTTTTAAGAACATTGATTTTAGCTTACAGAGCTGGAATTTCCCAAGGGTAGTTCGCTTAGGCTTAGGTCTTTTCTTTTTTATACCGGGCATACAAGAAGTAGATTATTTTGCTATGCTGCTTGGTGGAGTTTTACTTTACCAAGCTATTGCAAACACGGGTTGCGGGTTTACTAGAAACAGCAGCAGTTGCTCTGTGGATTTGCCTAAAACGGATAAAAAGGTTAAGTTTTGAGTCCACTCCGAAAACACCCAAAACCAAAAAAGTTTCTTTTGGAGACCTTTTTATTTTCCTCAATTCGTTGATACTCAGGCATCAACGAATCTCGAAAAATGGAAATCTCATCCAAAACAACTCTTTTTGTGAAAATTGCCTGTTTTCGGAGTGGACTCAGTTTTAAAATTATCCATAATTAGTGTTCGTCTATAAACCCGATAGCTATCGAGTCCAATAAACAAATAACAAATAAACTTCAAAAACGGAAACATTAAACCATGCAAGTGTTTGGCGTTTAGTTGATTGCATTTTGAAATTTCAGAGGGTCGGCATACACAGGTATTTGTTATTTGACCTTTGCTATTTCTGAAAATATTGACTTTATAGGTAGACTAATTATATATGTCATTTCCGTGAAAGCGAGAACCTCTCTATTACGAAAATGCCAAAGTTTGGCTTGGCTAGTATGGCTTAACACTAGCACTACAGGTATTGTTTATGCTAAGGCCTGCCCAATATCTCCAATCAAATCTTCTACATTTTCTATCCCAATCGAAAGCCTTACCAAATTATCTGTAATGCCCATTTTTTGCCTACTTTCCGGGTCAACACCAATATGCGTCATTGCTGCGGGGTGTTGAGCTAAACTTTCTGTGCTACCTAAACTTACCGCTAGTTTCATTAGTTTAAGCTTGTTTAAAAAGCCAAAGGCTTCTTTTTCACCACCTTTTATAGTAAATGAAATCATAGCTCCAGGAGCGGTATATTGTTTTTTATAGATTTCATATTCGTGTGTTCCTTTTTTAATTAAACCTAAGTAAAACACTTTTTTAACTCGGGGGTGATTATTGAGAAAAATGGCTACCTCCTGTGCATTTTTGGTTTGTTGGTCCATACGAATTTTAAGTGTTTCCAAACTTCGTAGTATTAGCCAGCAAGTATTTGGGCTTGCCATATTGCCCAAGAACGTACGTAACACTTTTATGCGTTGCATTACTTCGGTATGCCCGCTAACCGCCCCTGCAATTAAATCGCTATGCCCACCAATATATTTGGTAGCGGAGTAGAGCACCATATCGGCACCAACTTGCAAGGGGTGCGACCAAAGCGGTCCCATATAAGTATTATCAACTGCCACATACGTTTTGTGTGCATCGGCACTAAAATGAGCAGCTATTTTACTGCACATCTCAATATCAATAATATCGTTGGTAGGATTGGCAGGAGTTTCTAAATAAATTAATTTTAGTTTATCCTGTTTGCCCGTATCAATCACTTTTTTAATAATAGCCTCTTTGCTATCGTGGGCAGTAAAAGCCACGCACTCCACACCAATGGTGGGCAAAAAATGATGAATAAAATGATCTGTTCCTCCATAAACGGGAGAACTGTATAATAACAAATCACCCGGTTTTAAAAACTCCAGCAATACCGTGCTAATGGCCGACATACCACTTTCAAAAACAGCACAATCATCTGCTTTATCCCATAAGCCAAGCCTGTTTTCTACTATTTCCAAATTGGGGTTATTAATTCTGCTGTAAATTAAGCCCAACTCTTCGCCTTCATTTTTATCTCTTAAACCATAGGCAAGCTCCATATTGGCTTTGCCTTCTTCGGCCGTTTTAAACACAAAAGTAGAAGTGTTAAAAATAGGAACTTTTACAGCTCCTTCAGATAGTTCAGGCTTATAGCCATAACTCATCATTAAACTTTCTGGGCGCATATTTTCTTTATTCATCTCTTTTGAATTTAATCGCAGGGCCATAGCCCTTTTGGTTTAATTTCCCGACCCTTGTCGGAACTGATTTTGTTTGCTACGCAAATCGCTATATTACTCTGTAAAATTACAATTTAAAGAAATTAAACTAACTAATATTTAGTTATAAAGAAATTAAAACTATTAAAATTATAATAAAAGATTTTATTACTTTTGACGTACTATAATTTAGAGTAAAAAGAAAAATATTCTTTAATATGAACGATGTACTTGACAAGATTGATTTGAAAATTATTCAATTGCTTCAAAAAGATGCCAAAATGAAGATTAAAGAAATAGCGGCAGCCCTTAAAATGACCAATACACCCATCTTCGACCGAATTAAAAAATTAGAGAAAGCAAACGTTATAATGGGTTACTCAGCTCGAATTGATAAAGAAAAAGTTGGCTTGCATTTAGTGGCATTTTGCTCTATTACATTGGATAAGCATAACCAGAGCAATATAAAGCAATTTGAAACAGAGGTTAAAAAGCTCGAAGAAGTAATTGAATGCTACCATATTGCCGGTATGGTAGATTATTTATTAAAGGTAGTGGCAAAAGACATGATTGAGTACCAAGCTTTTATTGCTACCAAATTGGCAGCCTTAGCTAATATTGGGCGTGTGCAAAGCTCTTTTGTAATGACAGCCGTTAAGGATGATGGCGTATTGCAGTTGCTATAATTAAAGGTAGGTGTATACGCTAAAATATTATTTCTTTTTAGGCATTGGACCTCTTAGTTTAATAATTAACCCATTGAGGAAATTACGCAAAATTTGGTCTCCGGCTTCTACATAATTGGGGTGGTCTTCTTTGCGAAACATATCGCCCAATGCCCCTTTAGAAATTTTAAAATCAACCAGTTTTAGTACCTCAATTATATCTTCGTTGCGCATTTTATGGGCTACACGTAGTTTTTTTAGGATGTCGTTATTAGAAAGCATAGACTACAAAACTAAGATTAAACCCGAATTATGCAATAGGAATTCTATTACTAGTACAAACGGATGCAAATTAGCAGTTTTGGCTTCAACTTGAAAAGTTACGTCCTTTTGCGTGGTTTTTTTAACCAATACATGCAAATGGTTAGGCATTATAACATAGCCAGAAATGGCTACACTTCTTTTTGTTAGTTCACTTGTCCAACTTATAAAATAGTCATACACATTAGGCACTTCAAAAGATGAAGCCACTTATAACAGATAACCGTTATAAAATAAAATGCGTAATCTATTGTATGTTTTGTTTTTGTGGGCATCGAGTTTACACTATAACCTATCCAACCAGTAATTTACATATTTCCTCCGAGTCCTCTATATAATGTACTAAATTTATGAATAACTTACAGTGAGTGTGACTCTGAGGGGTGAAAACGCCTTCGGAGGGGCTGCCTCCATCTCAATTGCAGTATAGCCTTCCCCGCTATTTTGCGAGGTAAAGAGCTTATTTATATTTAATTTTCCGCATCTGTTGCGGCACCTCCTTTTAATTCAAATGGGAGGGCTCAGCACAGGCTGAGAATAAGTGAAAATTATGATAGGAATTGCATTAAGTGGAGGAGGAGCTAGAGGAATAGCTCATTTGGGGGTGCTAAAAGCACTTGCAGAAAATGGTATTAAACCCGATATTATGAGCGGAACTAGCGCTGGAGCCATTATTGGAGCCTTTTATTGTGCCGGTTATTCTCCTGATGAAATTTTAAAAATCATTATTAAAACTAAGGTGCTCTCTATATTTAAGCCTGCTTTTAGTTGGCAGGGGCTTTTAAGTATGGATAAGTTTGCCGCTACTTTAAGCGATTATTTACCAAGTACTTTCGAAGAACTTTTAGTGCCAGTAAAAATTGCCGCTACTGAGTTGCAGCAGGGAGAAATATACTATTTCGATGCAGGTGAGTTAATAAAACCTATTTTAGCTTCATCCTGCCTTCCAGTACTATTTAACCCGATAGAAATAGAGGGGAAGAAATTTATTGATGGGGGCATTTTAAATAACCTACCAGTAGAAGGACTTATGGATTATGCCAATCCTATTATAGCTTCAAGCTGTAACCCAATAGGAGTTAAAAAAGAAATTACTTCATTTAAAGATGTAATGGAGCGAAGTTCTATTTTAGCCATTAGCGGAAATACACTTGTTAGCAGAGCTATGTCACATGTTTTTATTGAGCCCGATGAACTTTCTCAATTTAGTGGGTTCGACTTATCAAAGGCAACAGAAATATTTGAAACAGGCTATCAATACACTTCGCAAAACATCGCTATTTTTGCAGAGCAATTAAAATAATACTATGACTTTTAAGGAAGAAATTTTGCAGGGGATTCCATCCCAATTGCCAGCACCAAAGCCTTACGACACAACTGTTAATCACGCACCAAAGCGTAAAGATATTCTCTCTAAAGAAGAGAAAAAGTTAGCTGTTCGAAATGCGCTACGGTATTTTCCTGAAAAATTTCATGCAGAATTAGGGCCTGAGTTTGCAGCAGAGCTAAAAGAATTTGGTCGTATTTATATGCACCGTTTTCGCCCTGAGTATAAATTTTATGCCCGGCCAATAAGCGAGTATCCTTACCAATCGGTGCATGCAGGGGCTATTATGGTCATGATTCAAAATAATTTGGATCACG
>JALSJD010000162.1 GCA_026989535.1 Cyclobacteriaceae bacterium | reverse complement strand
TTGAAAGGAGAGTCGTTAAGAAAAGGAATTTTAAAGAATGAATAAATAATTTTTACTATTTTGCAGCATCTTTCAAAGTGGCACGGTTTGAACCGAAATCACTGGCACGGTCTGACCGAAATAGCCATCTGGTCGGGTTGGAATTATTCCTTTAGTTTTAATGTTGTTATATTCATTTTTCGAGAAAGTTTTCGGTTCATAATTTTTGTCTAAAGGAATTGAAGAGCCTGGGTTCATCATTATCACAATTATATCAGGTGTTTGGATTAGTTTGTCTTTTCGTTTTATTTCTAAAATACTACGACATTTTAAAATAGAATTCGATAGTTTAAGGTTGTAGAAATGACCACAAACATCAAACTTTTTTTTCAACTCATCTGCATATATAAATTCCATTTAATCTACAAAAGTTTCCTTTATTACTAATTTTACTTCTTTTATTTCAGGTTTCGTCATTCTTCCAAGTACCTTAATTATTCTTTGTTTGTCAACTGTTCTTATTTGGTCAATTACTATCCAACCTATTTTTCTATTATGTTTAATTTCAATTCTTGTTGGGTAATTTTTTGAACTTGTTGTCATAGGAGCAATTACAATAGTTCTCAAATATTTATTCATCTCATTTGGAGAAATAATAATACAAGGTCTCGTTTTCTTTATTTCGCTACCGATTGTTGGGTTTAGATTGACCAAAACTATATCATATTGTTTTAAATCCATTCTTCAAGTGTTTCGTCTTCAAAAATGTCATTAAATAACAATCTATCATCACCATTTATATTCATTTCTTTAAATGCTTTTTCCCAACCTTTTCTTGGAGAGGATAATGGTTGAATGATTATTTTTCCTTTCTCAAGGATTAAATCTACTTTATCTTTAATGTTGTATTTTTCTAAAATTGTTTTACTAAAACGTATTCCTTTAGAATTTCCTATTTGTATAACTGATACTTCCATAATGTTTATTTTGTAAGTACAAAGTTATTACAAATAATTGGTTTTTCCAAATTAATGCTAACGCTTACTGTAAACTTCAGTAAGGATTTAAAAGTACAAAATTTTCTTAACTCACTTAGGCAAACTTTTTGATTTGCTAGCAAATCAGAATAACACGTAGTCAAATTAAAAATTTGACGGGACTAGCTACAAGAAATGAATTTAGTGTTTAACAGATGAAACCTTATTGAGTTTACAGAATGTTTATATGGCGTTTATATTCCTTTGTCATTTAGATAACAATTACAAGCATATGAAAACTCATTCTTAAAATCACTAAATTCTTTAATTTCATTTAACAGAATTTGCTTTAATGCCAGCACATCTTCTCGTTCATATTTATCAATTAAGTTTTGTAATTCTTTAATTTTTTCTATTCTTCGGTCAATTAACTCTTGGCGATTTAATTCAATTTTTTTCCAAGTAATTTCCCCTCTTTTACTTCCGTTTATATGTATTATTAATGGTCCAAAAAAATGTAAATGTTTCGGAATATCATCTATAAAAGGGTTTATTAATTTTTCTTCTTTTTTTCCGACATAATTCCGCTTGTGATTATTGCACCAATAGCACGAGAATGTTAAATTAGACCAATTAACTGTAAGTCTTGGGTAAACAGCCTTTGGAATTATATGTTCAATGTCTCCTGGATATTGATGAGTAACTTTGCTCTCGCAATAAACACACTTTTCGTTTGTTTCAAGTTTTACTTGGGTTTTAACATCTTTATGGCTGTATTTGTTTTTATGCGAATCTAGAATTTTTTCACCTTTATTCACATATTCCATTATAGTTTTAGTCCAGTTTAACTCATTATCAACTAAAACCTGCGGTTTATTAAGTTTAGTCAATTGAATCATTTCTCTTTACTCTTTTGAATTAAATCAGCAACTGATGTATGGACAAACTTATCAAGACCAATTTTTTTTAGTTCATTTTTAAACTCATTTATATTATCAGGCGTTATTCCTTTATCGGAATATTTATTTATAATATCATCTATTTGAGAATTTACCCAATCAGGTTTTGTAGATTCAATACCTAAAACATCCCTTAATATTTCATTTACACTTCCTGATTAAAGACCTTACATATCCAAATAATTCACTATATTACAACTTTGTTATTAACCTAGCGTCAATATACCGTTA
>JALSJD010000161.1 GCA_026989535.1 Cyclobacteriaceae bacterium | reverse complement strand
CATATCAAAAAAACTTATTCTATTTTTGAGCCTAATTATTGCGCACGTGGTGAAATTGGTAGACACGCCAGCTTGAGGGGCTGGTGCTCTCACGGGCGTGGAGGTTCGAATCCTCTCGTGCGCACTTTTTCTGGCTCTTAAATGATGAATTTAAATGCCTTATCATTAACTATACTCGATGCTTCGCACTGTTTTTTCTTGCAGCTATTGCCACTCAAGTTAATGCCCAAAATTCAGGAATCAAACCTCAATTTAGGTGCTAATGTTATTGTTGAGTAGGGTGTTACCTATAGCATTTAAAATAGATAAATAAACACTTATCAAATTTAAAATAATTTAATAATGAAAAAATCAATTATACTACTATTCGCAGTTTCGGTTTCTTTATTTTCTTGCAAAAAGGTGGTTGAAGAACTAGAGGCTATTGGAAAATTTACGTCAACCATTTCAGGTGACGTTTCTAAACAATTTGATGGGAACGCTGCCTTTGTGCACACAATTACAGTACAGGGTACTCCAAAAGGGTCTAGTTTGGTTATTGGATTATCTTTGTTAACGGATCAAAGTGAAACTATTGGATTGTCTTTATTAGATAACTCTATAAGTGGAATTTCAGCAGGTACTTATGAGTTAAACTCGTCTGGCATTGGCACAACCTTTGTTCCAGTTTATACCAACGGTCAAGTTGTGTATGCCTTACCCGATGCAACTAAAACCAACAAAATCACCATTAACTCGGTTAAGGATTTAAGAGTTGAAGGAACTTTTGAAGTTAATTTAATTGAAGCTTCTACTCAAAAGGCTATAAAAATTGCAGGAGCGTTTGATGCGGTAGGTACGACAGAAAGCAAATAAATTACTAAGTGTCTGTTCATAAATATTTAGCTTTCAATAAAAAAGGGGCTGTGCAAAATAGCCCCTTTTGCGGTTTACAACGCTATCCTTAGCCCTGCCATAAAATGAGTGCCGGCTTGTGGGTAGTAAAAATTTTCACGAATATCGTTTCCTCCACCTCGGTAACCCCAGGTGTAGCCATTGGCTTCATACATTTTGTTAAACAAATTGTAAACGGCCACATTAAACGAAATTCGTTTTATTCCAAGAGCTGCTAACCCATAGCTGGCTCGTGCATCGCTAATATAATACCCATCAATTTTGCGGGCTTCATTGGTCGTGTTATCTAAGTATTGTTTACCCACATATTTATGTATCCAGGCAATTTCTAACCCTTCAATAGGATGAAAAACCAGTGTGGTGCCTGCTGTAATATTGGGGCTAAATGCAATTTGAGTGTTGCTGTAATTAATCGTTTCAGGTATAGCAGGGTCAAACTCCCAGTTATCGCCTGAGTTATATATTATCTCATCAAAACGTTGAATTATATTTTTGCTTAAAGTAATATTTGCATGTAGGTTAAACATCGAATTAATCGACATACCTGTTTCCAATTCTATACCCATCCTATAACTTTTATCCACATTGGTTCTTAAAGTTGCCCCCACATCATTTAACTGCCCGGTTAGCACCAATTGATTTTTGTAATCCATGAAGTAAAAATTGGTTTGGAGCCATAATTTTTCGCTTCTCTTTCTATACCCCATTTCCACGTTTCTAAGTGTTTCATGCTTAGGCGTTTGGTTGTTGGGCGAATCGATAAAATCGTTTCGGTTGGGCTCTTTGTTGCCTATGCTAAATGAGGCATATAGGCTTGAGTTAGCTGTTAGCTGATAGCTGGCTCCAACCTTGGGATTAAAAAAATTAAAATCGTAATCTTGGTTAATTACTTGTCTGTCATTATCTATTCCTTGCAAGGTGTAGCCCACGTTTCTATATTGCATGTCTGCAAAAACAGTTAGGTTAGAAAGAGGCTCCCAACTCATTTTACTATAAATAGTAAAGTCTGTTTTTAGCCCATTATTATCATAGTATCGGTCTCGTATGGCGGTATTACTTGCAAATTCAGACCAAATTAGTTCACCAAAATGATCTCCATCGTACTGATTCCAAGCTCCTCCAACTAAAATATTTAAGCGGTTAGAAGGAGTGTAGTCCATAGAAAATGTGATGCCATAAAAATCATTATCTAGCCACCTTCTTCTTATTAAATCTGTAGAAAAAATGGTGTCTGAGCCAATTATTGGGCGTTCAAATCCGTAATCATCTAAATCTTCCTCATTTTTGTACTGCTCGAAATACCCTTTTCCTTTGGTGTAGTGTAGGGCTGTATTTATAATAAAACCCTTGCTTACATCCCAGGCATAGAGTAATTGGTAATGAGTTTGAGTATAATTATCCACTTGGTTATCATAGGTGTAAAAATTATAAGTTCTGCCAGAGTTTAGCAAGTTATCGGCCTCTTCTTGGTCCAAGCCATTTCTATTGATATAATCCTGCATACCTTGCTCATCATTTCTAACCCTGGATTCAGGTGTACCTTCCCACGATTGATAGGTAATTTCTTTGCCCGAAAAAATATTTAATTTAAGCATCGAATTTTTGCCATAATAACCACCTGATATATAAAATGAAGTGAGGTCTGATTCTGCTCTGTCTCTATAACCATCCGAAACTATTTTAGAGAGCCGCCCGTCAATGGTAAAGGCATTATTTAGCAAGCCTGTGCCTGCCATTAACGTATGTTTTTGGGTATTAAAACTCCCAAAACTATTATCTATACTGGCATAGGGTTTGGGGTTAAGTGTGCTGGTTTGAATATTGATGGAGGCACCAAAAGCACCTGCTCCATTGGTTGAGGTGCCAACTCCGCGTTGTACTTGCACAGAGGCTACCGAAGAGGCCATATCGGGCAAATTAACCCAAAAAACACCCTGCGATTCGGAATCGTTATAAGGGATGCCATTAATAGTTACATTTATTCTAGTGGCATCGCTGCCCCTTATTCTAACACTGGTATAACCCACGCCTGCACCCGCATCAGAAGTAGTAACTGCCGAGGCTGTGCTTTCTAATAAATAAGGAAAGTCCTTGCCATAATTTTGTTTTTCAATTTCTTTTTTCTCAATGCTGCGAAAAGTCATTGGCGTTTTGTCCGAGGCTCTGGTGGCGGTTATAAGTACTTCATCGGTAATAATAGCGGCCACTGTTAAGGTAAATACTTGGGTTTGGGTTGATGGGCTAACGTTAACTTCGAGTGTTTTGTAACCCACAAAATTAATTTTTAATACATACTTCCCTTTTTTTAGGTTGTTAAAAGAGAACAGTCCGTTTGCACTTGTAATGCTCCCCTTATTTGTATTTAATAGCTGTACAGTTGCTCCTGGTAGCGGATTGTTCGTCTCGCTATCAAGCAATTGCCCGTTAATTGAGTTTTGTGCAAACAAACTTGCACTTAGCAACATAGCGGTTGCTAACATTAAATTTTTCATTTTATTTGTACTAAATAGGTTAAACATAATTAGAGATAGGGGCCTCTAATCTTTCGTCTATCCAAACTTCCTACGGCCGCATTACCGGCATCAGGTTCATTGGGTATATTCTCAGCCTGTCATTTTAGGCACCCCCTAGTATCACAAAGGTAGAAATAATATTTTTAGATTCATTCCTAAGGGTGCAATTTTGTCGTTTTAGTTTAAACCATTTTGTGCAAGCCCCCTAACCTATTATTAAAAAGAAAAGCAAAATAGAAATCGTCATTCCTGCGCAGGCAGGAATCTGTAGATATGGAAAGAGATTAAACATTATGGCTATAAAATTTTAATCAGTCTTTATTAGTTGTAACATCCTACAGGGCGGATTCCTGCTCGCCAACTGGCGAGAATGACGTAAGTGGTTGTTTTTTCTTACCTACTCCTAAAATAACAGTATAACCTGAATATAAATGCACATTTTGAATTTTTAAAGCAATTAAATTTGCAAAAAATCTCTTTTCTGCTGTGGGTAGCTGGTTTTAATGTAAAATTAAAATGTTTATGAATAGTTCAGGATAAATAATTAGCGACAAAATGTTATACACCCATTCCTAAGCAAGCAGGAATCTTTAGATTTCAGGTGAGTTTTTTTCAATTACCTCTTTCGCCATTTTAAATCGTTCTTTCTCATTGCCCCAAATCTTATAAAAAGGAACCCCCGATATTTTTAGCTCTTTTTTATACAGCTCAAATATTTGGTCTCTGTCATCAGGGTTTTCTCTTAGAGGGTCTGGTTGCCAAGGCAAGTCAGGTGTCATTAGAAGGTATAGGTCTGGTAAATTATTAGATAACCCATTTGTAATGAATGGATCGCAACTTCCATATTTAAACTCCGACCAAATTTTTATCACTTCTAGGCTAGTATCACAAATAAGTAGGGTTGGGTTATCTGCAATAGCTTTGTATTCTGCTTTTATTTGCCCTTTGGCAATTATTAATAAATCTGATTGTGTGTAGGCTCTACCTAAATTAGTTAAATAGGTTCGGGCAAATTCATCAACTAATTGCGCATTAAAGTGAGCTGCCAATTGCTTCGCAAGTGTTGATTTTCCTGTTGATTCCGGCCCAGTAATAACAATTTTAAGCATCTTCTTCTTTCATAGATTTTTTCCATTCCTGATACCCTGTAAATGAGAGTATTATATAAACACCATATAAAAACGAATAAAAGTAAATGCCTTTATAAATATAAATTACACTAGCCAACATATTTACAGCCAGCCAATAATACCAGTTTTCTAATTTTTTACGAGTAGTAAGCCACATCGCAGTAACACTTAATATAGAGGTGGTAGCATCCCAATAGGGCAGGGCTGCAGGTTCAAGATCGGTAAAAATAGCTGGTAAGTGCTGCAAAAAATAGCCAAACAAAACAATGCCTACACCAGATGCTATTAATAATAACAGATTGGTTTTTGTTGAATTGGTTGTAACCGGCAGTTCTTCTTTCTTATTTTTTTTGTTATGCACCCAATAATACCATCCGTATATATTTAAAATCAAAAAGAAAATATGAAGAAAAAAATCACCGTATAATCTTATCTTCCAAAAAATAACAAAGGAGATAAAAACATAAATAATACCTGCCGGCCAGGTGTATATATTTTGTTTTATAAGCCACCAAACACAGAGCAATCCAAACACCAATCCAGCAAACTCAAGCAAATCTATATGCTTGGCATACTCAATTATTCCTTCTAAAAATTCATTCATTCTTGTCTTATGTCTAGTATCTAACAGTCTTTTGTAGCTCTCACCATTTCAAATTTACCCGGTGGCCCCGGTAACGATTCCACACTAAACCCTGCTTGTTTTAAATCACGTTTTAGCTGCCCTTTGGCCGAATAGGTTACAAAAACGCCATTTTTATTAAGCATAGCATAGCATTTTTCAATAAGTTTATACACCCACATTTCAGGTTGTTTGCTTGGGGCAAATGCATCGTAATAAATAAGATCTACTTTGTTTTCTGTTGCTACATCAGCAAATGCAGCATTTATTTTGGTAAGGCTAAAATTGGAGGTAATGGCTACGGGCTCTCCCCATTCTGCTGTATGAAGCGCCTTAAAATACGGTGGGTTGCAATGTAGCTGCTCGGTGTAATTTAATTGATTTGTTAATTGAACTTCTAAAGGAAAAAGCTCTACCGTTTGGTAATGTGTGCTTACATCCAGCTCTTCTGCTTTCAATAAAGTGAGCAACGCATTTAAGCCCGTGCCAAAACCAACTTCAAAAATGCGTAGCTCCGTCTTTTTATGTTGCCTAAGCCAATATTCCAATCCATTTTTAATAAACACATGATTCGATTCTTGAATAGCCCCGTGGCTTGAGTGATACGTTTCGCCCATGGCAGGTACTTGCAACGAATGCGATCCATCTTCGGTAATAAATAATGTTATTTTCTCTCTTTTCACTTTTAACTCAATCACCAATCACCAATAACCAATCACCAATAACCAATAACCAATAACCAATCACCAATAACCAATCACCAATCACCAATCAACAATCACCAATCAACAATCAACACACTAACATAAGCCGCCACACCTTCTTCTCTGCCCACAAAACCAAGTTTTTCAGAAGTGGTGGCTTTGATTGAAATGTCATCCAACTCAATTTGCATCACCTTACTCAATACGGCACACATTTCAGGAATGTGAGGGTTTACCTTGGGAGCTTCAAGCGCTATGGTAGAATCGATATTGCCAATGGAATAACCCTTTTCTTTTATGAGAGCAACCACTTCTTTTAATAATAGTTTAGAATCAATGCCTTTATAGGCAGCATCTTGATCAGAAAAATGATACCCGATATCTCTTAAGTTGGCAGCACCTAATAAAGCATCGCAAATGGCGTGAATCAGCACATCGGCATCAGAATGCCCCACCGCCCCTTTGCTATACGCCAATTTTATACCCCCTAGCCAAAACTCTTTGCCCTCTTCAAGCTTGTGTACATCGTATCCAAATCCAGTTCTAATTTTCATGTATTGTTTGTTTTGCCTTATAATACATCGTGCTTGCATTGGTTTCCACTAAAATAGATTGCGCCATTGTATTAATATCTTCCAAACTAATATTTTTAATGATGCCCAATTCCTTATTGGTTCTATCCAGGTCATCCAATATAAACCCATAGGCTAAATTCATAGCCCTGTTTAGCACATCAATATCGCCAAATGCGTGCGATGCCAAGGCTTGGTTTTTAGCTTTTTCAAGAGCCAGTTCATCTACACCTGTATCAACAAGCTCATTAATAATTTTATCAACGGCTGCTTCTGCATTTTTAAAGATGATGCCTTCAGCTAGTTTTCCTGAAACTACCAACAGCCCTGGGTCGAGAGAACCCAACACATAGCCTGCAATATCAGTAAATATCAAATTATTCTCTACCAACTCCTGATAAAGCAAGGAGGATTTTCCCCGGCCTAAAATATCGCTTAATAAATCAGCCGTGTAATAGTCAGTATTCTCACGACCTGGCATATTATACACTTTATAAAAGGCATCCACCGGCACGTTCGATTGTACCTCTAAATGCCTTTTTGCTACTTGTGCAGGCTCCTCAGCAATATTTCTTTGCACATTTTTGCCTTTAGGTATATCTCCAAACCATTTTTTGGCTAATTCAAATCCTTTGTTAGTTGTTATGTTTCCTGCCAGTACTAAAACAGCATTATTAGGGATGTAATATTTGTTAAAAAAGGCCCGAACATCCTCCATCTTAGCCTCTTCAATTTGGGCTATATTTTTGCCAATGGTTGGCCATTGGTAGCTATGCTTTTTGTAAACCAGTGCTCTTAATTTATGCCAAACATCGCCATACGGTTGGTTAAGGTAGCGCTGTTTAAATTCTTCAATCACCACTTTTCGTTGTACTTCCAACCCTTTTTCGTTAAAAGCCAGCCCAAGCATCCGGTCTGATTCCAACCACAATCCTGTTTCAATATTTTCTGCAGGTATGGTAAGGTAATAATTGGTATAATCGGGCGTGGTAAATGCATTATTTTCACCACCCGCTTTTTGCAAAGGCTCATCATACGATGGTATATGAATGGAGCCACTAAACATTAGGTGTTCAAAAAGGTGTGCAAACCCGGTTTTATCAGGAGTTTCATCTCTTGAGCCTACTTTATAAGCCACATTTACCACTACCACCGAAGAAGTTGGGTCGGGATGAACAACTACGTTCAATCCGTTATCTAATATTGTATGTTCGTATTCAATCATATTTTTTTGAAGAAGCTCAAAAGTAATTTTAATACCGAACAAACCAAGTACCGAACAACTCAACTTTTATCACCAAACGTTTGTCATTAACCAATTCGCAAATCACCTTTGCCTAGAGTCATACCTAGATTGAGCGATTCAGTAGAGATGAGAAAGCCTGCCTGCCTTTTGGCTGGTGCTAAGAGACTGAGAATAATCCCGAGCACTCGGGAACAAAAAACGCAGGAATCCGCCAGTTGGCGAATTGCGAGTGTTTTTGGCCCCGATTGCTATCGGGGTAACTCAGTACATTAGTGCTTATCGCTTTAGTGAATCGCTCAATTTAGGTCATAGTTTTTATTTTTCAAATTTCTCCCGGTAGCTATCGGAATCACATTTACAATATGTCTAATATTAAGTTTGATAGAGGCAAATACACGGATAAAAAGCTTCTATCTATTTATAAAGCGTTGATTACTCCTCGATTAATCGAAGAAAAAATGCTTATCCTTTTGCGTCAAGGTAAAATTTCAAAATGGTTTTCGGGTATTGGACAAGAGGCCATTTCGGTAGGGGCTACTTTGGCTTTAAAAAAAGAGGAATATATTTTGCCAATGCACCGCAACTTGGGGGTGTTTACATCACGAGATATTCCATTAAGCAGGTTATTTGCACAATTTCAAGGCAAGCTTTCGGGGTTTACTAAAGGGCGAGATCGCTCGTTTCATTTTGGCACTAACGAGTTTAATATTGTTGGTATGATTTCGCATTTGGGACCACAATTGGCGGTGGCCGATGGCATCGCGCTTTCAGATTTAATTGATGGAAAGGGCAGTACTACCTTAGTTTTTACAGGAGATGGTGGTGCTAGTGAAGGTGATTTTCATGAAGCGCTAAATGTAGCTGCTGTATGGGATCTCCCTGTTATTTTTATGATTGAAAATAATGGATATGGCTTATCAACACCTAGTAGCCAGCAGTTTAAATTTAAAAATTTTATTGATAAAGGCCCAGGATATGGCATTGAGGCTCACCAAATAGATGGCAATAATGTACTGGAAGTATATGCCACCATAGAGCGACTCTCTAAGCAACTGAGGCGTAGCCCACGACCAGTAATTGTGGAAGCAATGACTTTTAGAATGCGTGGGCACGAAGAAGCATCGGGCATCAAATATGTACCCAAAGAGTTAATGGACTTTTGGGCTACCAAAGACCCTATCAATAATTATGAGGAGTATTTATTAAATAAGGGTGTTTTAACACCAGCGTTGGTTGAGCAATACAAATCAGGCATTAAAAAAGAAATTAATGAAGGGCTAGATATTGCCTATGCAGAACCGCTTCCTGAGGTAAATACTCAAAAGGAATTTAATGATGTTTATGCTCCTTTTGAGCAAGAAATAATAGCTCCTTTAACCAATGCTAAATCTAAAAAAAGATATGTAGATGCTATTTCGGATGGGCTTCGACAATCATTAGAAAAATACGATGACCTTGTGTTTATGGGGCAAGACATTGCCGATTATGGAGGGGTATTTAAAGTGTCAGAAGGGTTTTTAGCCCAATTTGGTGCAGACCGTATTAGAAATACACCTATATGCGAATCTGCCTTGTTTGGCATGGGGTTAGGACTTTCTATTAAAGGACGCAAATCAGTGATTGAAATGCAGTTTGCAGATTTTGTTACTTCCGGTTTTAACCAAGTTGTAAATAATTTGGCTAAATCGCATTACCGTTGGGGGCAAAATGCTGATGTGGTAGTGCGTATGCCCACAGGTGCCGGTGTGGCAGCAGGGCCATACCATTCACAAAGTAACGAGGCTTGGTTTTTTCATACGCCTGGGTTAAAAATCGTTTATCCATCTAACCCTTACGATGCCAAGGGCTTGCTTGCTGCGGCTATCGAAGACCCTAACCCAGTAATGTATTTTGAGCACAAAATAATGTACCGTTCTGTTGCTGATATTATTCCTGATGATTATTATACCGTTAAAATTGGGGAGGCTAGTGTGGTAAATAAGGGAGAGGATGTATCCATAATTACTTATGGTATGGGTGTGCATTGGGCGAAAGAACTTCAAAGTGAGTTGAATGATATTAGCATCGAAATCCTCGATTTAAAAACATTAATACCTTGGGATAAAGAGGCTGTAAAGCGTGCCGTGGAGAAAACAGGAAGGGTATTGGTGCTGCACGAAGACTCGCTTACAGGAGGCATTGGAGCCGAAATTGCAGCTTGGGTAAGCGAACATTGCTTTATGAATTTAGACGCACCAGTAACAAGAGTTGCAAGTTTAGATACACCAATTCCATTTATAAGTACATTAGAAAACAACTTTTTAGCAAATGCTCGTTTAAAAGAAAAACTCAATAATTTGTTGAATTTTTAGTAATTTGGCAGGTAAAAGTAAAATACCTTGGTTTATATCAATTTATGACAATAGCTCAAAAGCTTTTAACAGGATTAATTTTATTCGTACTAATTAGTTTAGGTCAGCAAAGCTTTGCCCAAATTGATTCAAGAAATCAAGAAAGACCCACCAAAAAAGAAGCAACCTCTCCCAAGAAAAATAAGAGAGTAAGAAAAACAAAGAAAGAACGTAAGCAGGCAAAAGGAAAAAAAATATACTCCAATAAAAAACAGCTTAAGAATTCTAAAAAATCTTTTAAAAAAGGAGGAGAAAAAGGCTATAAAGGAGACATCACGGGTAAAAAAGTAAGGAAACCTAAAACCACCCCTCGTAAAACCTATGCCCGCCCTCAACCCAACCCTTACGCAGGGCGACAAATACGAACAGAGAAACAACGTGCTGGTCCACCTCCACGTAAAATAAAAACAGCCACTAAAAAAGGAGAAGTAGCAAGAACAGGAGATATTTCTGGCAGAAGACGAATTAGGCAAAGGTCTGTATCTACAAATCCTAAAACAGTTCATCGTCAACCCAATACCTATCGAGGAGTAAAACGTAGAACTGAAAAAGACAGGGCATATAGTAATAAAAAACAGATTAAAAATGTTCGATCTGTATCCAGACCATCAGAATCAAGAAAGCCTAAATCTACTACTCGTGTAGTAACTGCATCTGCCCCGTACAGGGTTAAACGCAAAAAAAATGTGTACCGTAACCACGAACAACGCAAAGGAGAGCAAGCCTCAACCAAAGATATTGCAGGCAAAAAACTGCGAACTAAAAACCATAGAAGTCCAAGACCCTCTGGTGGAGGTAGGGGAATGGCAAGCCCACAAATAAGAAGTGATAGAACTAAAAGTGGAGAACGTTTTAGAAAGCACAAGTTTCAATCGGGTGGGGCACGTTCAGTGTCAAGGTCGAGCGAGCGTAGTGGGGGTGGGCAGCCGCTGGCAAACCAACGAAGCATGAAAAATTTTAGGTCTGCAAAAGCTAAGTCGGTTACACAGCCAAAACCAATTAGAACCTATGGTAACCGAAAGAAAGGAAATGGAGAAGCGGCAATATTTGGTGCTTATAGAGCCAAAAAAATCAGGTCTGTAACAAAAAAATCGGAAGCTAAACCCGGTAAACGAAAACCTTCGGCACCTAGCATATCTGGAGCGCGAGTTTTTAATAACCGAAAAGTACATCCTTATCGAGGCAAAGACCGTAGGTTTAGTGGCGAAAATGCAAGCAATAAAGATATTGCAGGGAAAACGTTAAGAACCAAAAATTATCGATCACGGCATCCAAACTATGGAGCTATGGGTACCCAAAATCTCAGAAGTATTAGCGGTTCGATTTCGAACAAGAGGTATAATTCTAATAGAGCTAAAAGCATTTCTGGCAAATCCTTTAATAATAGTGGCAGCTCAATTACTAAAAGAACGATAGGTGCAGGCAGCGTATCAGGCCGTTGGAATAATAAGGGAAATGCACTTATTCGAAAAGATGGAGACAGCGGTGTTGGTCGCTTTGCAGGAAATATAAAATATCAAAAACCTATGAAAGGGGGTGGAAGTGTATCTAAACGCTGGAATAATAATGGCAATGCACTCATTAGAAAAAATGGTGATACAGGAATAGGACAATTTGCAGGTACTATTAAATATCAAAAACCAATAAAAGGAGGAGGTAGTATTTCTAAACGCTGGAATAATAATGGGAATCCGTTAATTAAAAAAGGTAGAGGCGAAGGAACTGCCGCTGCAACAACCTTTCAAGGCAATGTGTTCCCCAGAGGGATGTCGAATCCAAATATTGGCAGGTATGCAGGCAATATTAAACAGCAAAAACAAGCTAAAGGAGGAGGCAGTATTTCTAAAAGATGGAATAATGGAGGCAACCCTTTAATGAAACAAGATAGAGGTGCTGGAACAGCTATAGCTACAACCTATCAAGGCAATATCTATCCAAGAGGAATGAACAACCCTAACATTGGTTCATACCAAGGGAATGTTAAAATTAAAAAGAATAATAAAAAGGCGTACCCTACACAAGAATTTATAGGCAATGTAAAAATTGTGAGTAAACGACCGCCAAAATCACCAGGTACTGAGTATGGAAGAGCATCGAAAATTGCAGGTATTAAAATAGGCACAGGTGGCGGTTTAATGCAACCTGTTGCTAATAAAAAGAATAGTGCTGATATTAATGTGATTACTGCTAGAACCAAGCAACGAAAAATGGAGCCATCACAAGGAACAAAACTGGGCGAGAAAAAAACGTTTTCTTTTGTAACTATTGGCAATCCTACAAAGAGCGGATTGGTGTATCAACGCAAAAGGCTAAAAGTTAATAATAATTTACCTAACCAATTATCTCGAAATCAAAAGAAAAGGGTTGAAGCGGCTCCAGGAACAACAAGAGGAAATGATTGGACACTAAGCTTTTGGGCATTTGGTAACCCTACCCATATGGGGTTGCAGGCAAAACATGTAAAAGCAAAAGGAAAAATGCACCCAAGCACAGCGTATAACTACGCCAATAAAAACGCTGCCGAAGAAAAAAACAAGACGGTAAGTATTAAACTAATGTGGGCTAAAATTTTTAAAAAGAATGCCGCTACTCCAGAGCCCGACAAGGAGTATTCGCATAAGTTAAAATATGATAAAGATGAACGGGCAATTTGGGAAACTGAAGAGAGAGAAGACTGGTATAAAAACTAGTATTTGATAAAACTCCAAACCATATTTTGTATTTTTACGTTCTAAACACATCCTTTAACACGCAGATTGAATAAAATTAATTACATATTAATAATATTATTTATAAGTCATTTTGTGAGTGCGCAAAACAGCAATGATGATTATACAATTGAGAATACTTGGGGGATAACCAAAAACACAAATAGTGGGCTAATTGCAGGTATCGTTTTTAAAAAAAGTATTCGAAACCCTACTGGTAGCTTTACTACTTATGGGGTAGAACTTGTTAACTATAAACATCCAGCTCAATCAAAATGGATAACAGGTACTGGCAATTCATTTACATTAGGTAAAGTTAACCACCTCTTTGCAATCCGTGGGCAGTATGGCAGAGACTATCTCTTATTTAAAAAAGCACCTCAGCAAGGAGTGCAAATAAGTTTAAATTTATCTATTGGCCCTTCCATTGGTTTAGAAGCTCCTTACTATGTAGAGTATCAAACCATTCGTGTGCCATACGATCCATTAAAACATGCCAGTAGAGGCGATATAACGGGCAGAGGCTTTATTTTTCAAGGATTGTTCGAATCAAACATTGTAATTGGAGCAAACATCAAAACATCTTTAAGTTTTGAGTTTGGTACACTAAAATCAAGCGTTTCGGGTTTTGAAGTTGGATTTTTGCTAGATGCCTATACACGCAAGATTAATATGATGGCAACGGCTGCTGATAATTATGCAGTATGGCCAACGGCTTTTATTACACTTTTTTATGGGGCAAGAAAGTAGCTTTCAATAGCTTCTCCTTATTTTTGTGTCCTTAATAAAATAAGTCAAATGGATACAACTACCTCAAAATTTTCTAAAATAAAAAAGCCAGACTGGCTTAGAGTAAAATTACCTGTTGGCAAAGAATATGCTGAAGTTAGGAAATTAGTTGATAAGCATAAACTTAATACCATCTGCGAAAGCGGTAATTGCCCAAATATGGGTGAGTGCTGGGGAGCTGGTACTGCCACTTTTATGATATTAGGCAATGTATGTACGCGAAGTTGTACATTTTGTGCGGTAGCTACTGGTCGTCCTCCAGAGTATGACACCAGTGAACCTAAGCGAGTGGCAAAAGCGATTCATACTATGAAAGTGAAACATGCGGTTTTAACTTCTGTTAACCGAGATGAGCTGAAAGATAAAGGGGCAGAAATCTGGTATCAAACGGTGGTTGAAACAAAAAAGTTGAGTCCTGAGATTACAATAGAAACATTAATTCCAGATGTAAAATCAAAATGGGATGCTTTACACCGCATGATCGAAGGCGGCCAAGAGGTGATTTCTCATAATGTTGAAACTGTAAAAGAGTTGTATCGAAGAGTTCGTCCACAAGCTAAATACAAACGGAGTATGGAGCAGCTTAAACGAATTCATGATGTCGGTAGAAGAACTAAATCAGGGATCATGCTTGGTTTAGGCGAAACAGATGAGCAAGTCTTTGAAGCAATGGACGATTATGCAACAGTGGGGTTAAATATTTTAACACTCGGTCAGTATTTGCAGCCCACTAAAATGCATATCGAAGTAGCTGAATTTGTTCATCCAGATAAATTTGCTATGTTTAAAGAAGAAGGGCTCAAACGCGGAATTACCTATGTAGAGTCCTCTCCATTGGTTCGTTCTAGTTACCATGCAGAGCGCCACGTTAATGTTCCTATAAATTAATATTAAATCATAAATGCTGTAAGTCCTTGTGGTTAATGAGTTTGTGTTATTTATGGCATAAACTTTAATTTTCTTCCCTTCCAAAGCTTGCAAATTAGTTAAGTAGTTTTATCTTTGCAGTCCCTTAGAAAGTGAGGGCAATGAGGAGGCAGGATTGGTTGTGTTGCCTTGGAAAAATAAAATAAAATTTTATTCATTTTGATTGTTGTGTTTTAAAATAAAGGTTT
>JALSJD010000160.1 GCA_026989535.1 Cyclobacteriaceae bacterium | reverse complement strand
TAAGCCGGTATGGCGAAGTTAAAAATGCAAGAACACTTGCTGCCGCCATTATTTCTGAACGAGTAAAAGGCAGGATTAAATCGGTAGAGGAGCTAAAATCCATTTTAGAAAAGTATGCAAAGCCTGGCAGGCAGTTTAAATATTTTGCCCAAGTGTTTCAAGCCTTGCGCATTGTGGTAAACGATGAAATGGGTGCGTTGGAAGATATGATTGAGCAAGCAACTGAGGTGTTAAAACCAGGGGGTCGCTTTGTGGTAATGAGTTATCACTCTTTAGAAGACAGACCTGTTAAAAATTTTTTTGCGAAAGGAAAGCTAAAAGGAGAAGTAGAAAAGGATTTTTATGGCAATATGATTCGCCCTTTAGAACCCATTACACGAAAGCCCATGGTGGCCAGTGAGGAAGAAATTAAATTAAATAATAGAGCACGTAGTGCTAAACTTAGAATAGCAACAAAAATAAAAAATGGCTAAAAATACGTTTAAAAAGCCCCAAGGCACCAAGAAAAACCTCTTTGCAGTGATGGAGAGGTTAGTGCGTATGGATCGCTTTTTCGAAAATGGACTGCCATTAAAGTACTTGCCCAATGTGATGTTTACCGTTTTGCTCATCATTTTTTACATTGGTTATAACCATTACGCAGATAAAAATGCGCGAAATATAAATAAGATCGAAGCCGAAGTGGAAGATTTGCGAGCACATTATACCACTCTTAAAGCGCAATATATGTATGCGCGCTTGCAATCGGAAGTGCAAAAAAAAGTGAAGCCTTTGGGCTTGGTAGAAAGTATGGATCCTCCTTATAAATTAATAATGCCTGCCGAGTGAATATAAAAAATTCCATATTGCTCAGAGTAAGATTGGCGTTTTTGGCAATGCTGGTATTTGGCGCAGCCATTACGTACAAAATTGGTGTTATTCAATTTGTAGAAGGTAAAAAATGGCGCTCATTAGCCGCAGAAATAGGCTTGGAATACCGAGCTATTCCGGCTACACGTGGCAATATTCTTTCAGATAACGGCAGCTTATTGGCTACTTCTATTCCGTTTTATAAACTAGCCTTAGACCCCTCACGAGCTAGTAAAAAGCTAATGGGCGAAGGGTTAGATTCGCTGGCCTACTTGCTTTCAAAATTTTATGGAGATAACTCAAAATCAACTTATAAACAACGCATTTTAGATGCCCGCAAGTCGGGCAGAAGGTATGTGTTGCTCAATCGAAAACTCATCGATTACCAAGAAAAGAAGGAAATGGAGACCTGGCCCATCTTTCGAGAAGGAAGAATGGCAGGCGGTGCGCTCTTTACCAAGGTAGATAAACGGTTTAAACCTTTCGGCTACTTGGGTCAAAGATCGATTGGGTATATTAATGAAAATGGGCGTGGTGCCGGATTGGAATACTCTTTTAACAAAGACTTAGCTGGATTGGATGGGAAAGCACTCTACCGAAAAACAGTAGGAGGTAAATGGAGGCCTATACCCGATGCTTCTGAAGTAAGACCTATGGATGGCTACGATTTAGAAACTACCATCGACATTAATTTGCAAGATGTAGCGGAGTCCTCTTTATTGCAAGCGTTGGGTAGGCACAAGGCCGATTATGGTACCGTAGTAGTAATGGAAGTAGCTACTGGGCATATTAAAGCGATTGCCAATCTTAGCAAAAATAAAAATGGCACTTATTCAGAGCGGTATAATTATGCAGTAGGTAGCCACGGGTTACGCGAGCCGGGTTCAACCTTTAAGTTGGTTACCATGTTGGCTTTGCTCGAAGATACTAACCTTAAACTTACCGATTCTATTGATACGGGTGATGGTAACGAACAGTTTTACGAAGAGTCGGTAAGCGATCATAAAGAAGGAGGCTATGGCATAATTACCATTAAAGAAGCTTTTGAGCAATCTTCCAATATTGCAATGGCCAAATTGGCTGATGAATATTATGGATTAAAACCACAAAAATTCTATAATCATTTAGTGGATTATGGGCTTACCAAACCAATGGGTTTTCAAATGGTAGGCGAAGGCGTGCCTAAAGTGAAGAAGCCTGAAGAATGGAGTGGTATTACCTTGCCTTGGATGGCCCACGGTTATGGCTTGGAACTCACGCCATTGCATACCCTTACCATGTTTAATGCGGTAGCTAATAATGGAGTGATGGTTAAGCCAATGATTATTAAGCGTATAACCAAGGCCGAAAAAGAAATAAGCGTATTTAATACTACGGTAATGAACCGTAAAATATGCACTCCAGAAACCCTTGCTCAAATTAAAATATTGCTCGAAGGAGTGGTTGAAAATGGAACTGCCAATAATATTAGCGATGCTGATTATAAAATTGCAGGAAAAACAGGTACCGCCCAAACCTTAAAGAATGGTAAGTATCAAAAACAATATATGACCTCCTTTGCAGGTTATTTTCCTGCGGATGCGCCTCAATACAGCATCATCGTAGTGATTGAAAACCCAAGAGGGTTTTACCAATATGGCAGCAGTGTAGCGGCTCCGGTTTTTAAAGAAATTGCCGACCACGTATATGCCAAAAATATCAATATGCACACCCAGCTTACCCACGATTTTAAACGTGAGTATGGTGTGTTCCCAGTAATAAAAGCAGGCTACCAACCCGATTTGATAACCATTTGCAATAAAATTGGGGTTTCTAATCACTTGGCGGAGGATGCTGATTGGGTAAGAGCCAAAATTAAAGACAATTCCATTGATTGGAAGAAAAATGAAATTAAGCAAGGATTAACACCTAATGTAATAGGTATGACTTTGCGCGATGCACTTTATGTATTGGAGTCGAATGGGTTTAGAGTAAATATTTCGGGCGAAGGTCGTGTAAAAGTACAATCGATTATGGCAGGTAAAAGAGCCAGCAAAGGCGACATTATAAACATTGAACTAGGCTAGTGAAAAAGTTAAACAACATATTATATAATGTTTCGCTTAAAGCGGTGTCTGGTTCAACGGATGTACCCTTTAATAACCTATGTTTCGATTCTCGAGAAGTAGGTAAAAACGATTGCTTTGTAGCTGTAAAAGGTACACAAGTTGATGGGCATTCGTACATCACTAAAACCATTGAGCAAGGCGCAAACGTAATTGTTTGTGAGGTGTTGCCAGGTATGCTCGAAGAGCATGTTACCTACATCGAAGTAAAAAATAGTGCCGAAGCTTTGAGCATAATGGCTGCCAATTACTTCGATAACCCTTCCAAAAAATTAAAACTGATAGGTGTTACAGGCACCAATGGAAAAACCACCATTGCTACCTTGCTCTTTCATTTATTTACCCAATTAGGCTATAAATCGGGCTTGCTTTCTACCATCGAAAATAGGATTGGAGATACCGTTTTAAAAGCTACACATACCACGGGAGATGCATTGCAACTCAATGAAAATTTGGCAAAAATGTTAAAAGAAGGCTGTACGCATTGTTTTATGGAAGTAAGCTCCCACGCCTTAGATCAAAAAAGAACCGCTGGGTTCGAGTATGCTGGTGCTTTGTTTACCAATATTTCACACGATCATTTAGATTACCACAAAACATTTGATGCCTACATAGCAGCTAAAAAAATCTTATTCGATGGGCTGCCTAAGTCTGCCTTTGCCTTGGTTAACACCGATGATAAGCGAGGCCGTATTATGTTGCAAAACACCAAGGCAACCAAAAGTAGTTACTCCTTAAAAAGTGCCAGTGAGTTTAAAGGAAAAATTGTTTCTAATAGCTTAAATGGGCTTGAAATGACCATTGATAACCGCTCAATTTGGTTCAAACTCTTTGGAGATTTTAATGCCTATAATTTATTATCGGTGTATGGCGCAGCCGTGTTAATGGGCGAGCAGCCCGAAGAAGTATTAACGGTTTTATCTAATATTAATCCGGTGGCAGGCAGATTGGAAATAGTGCCCAATAGAGTAAATATTACCGCTTTGGTAGATTATGCCCATACACCTGATGCCCTCAAAAATGTGTTAGAAACCATTGCTGGTTTGCGCACAGGTAACGAAACGGTGATTACCGTAGTTGGATGTGGCGGAGATAGAGATAAAGATAAGCGGCCTTTGATGGGGGCCATCGCTTCTGAAATGAGCGATAAAGTAATATTTACTTCGGATAATCCTCGGAGCGAAGACCCGAATGCCATTATAGATGAAATGAAAAAAGGCGTGGGTGCCAGTAATAAACGAAAAGTGGTGGCACTAACCAACCGAGAAGAAGCCATTAAAACAGCTTGTTTATTGGCATCGCCTAAGGATATTATTTTGGTGGCAGGCAAGGGCCACGAAAATTACCAAGAAATTATGGGCAAGCGATTGCCTTTTGACGATCGAAAAATACTAAGTGAAATGTTACACCTGATGGAGAACTAGTATGCTATATCATTTATTTCAGTTTTTACAATCAAAATTCGATTTTGCAGGCTCAGGATTGTTTCAGTACATCTCCTTTAGGTCGGGTATGGCCGTTATTTTATCCATCTTAATCTCCGTAACCTTTGGCGAACGACTGATTAAAATACTCCAAAAGCTACAGGTAGGCGAGTCGATTAGAGATTTAGGATTGGAAGGGCAAATGGAGAAAAAAGGCACCCCAACAATGGGTGGGCTTATTATTATTCTTTCCATCGTATTGCCAACACTGCTATTTGCACGCTTAGATAATGTGTACATTTTACTCTTATTAGTTACCACTATTTGGATGGGTGCTGTTGGCTTTGTAGATGATTACATCAAAATTTTTAAGAAGGATAAAGAAGGGCTCAGCGGTTGGTTTAAAATTATTGGCCAAGTTGGGCTAGGCTTAATTGTGGGCTTAACCCTCTATTTTAATGATGACGTAGTAGTGCGAGAATTCGAATCATCACCATCCAGCGAATTAGTTGTATCGGTGGAGGAGCCTGTTTATCAAGATGTAAAATCCACCAAAACCACCATGCCTTTCTTTAAAAATAATGAGGCAGATTATAATTTTCTCAATCCATTTGATAGCAAATACACTTGGATTATATACGTACTCATTGCCACGTTTATCATTACTGCAGTATCTAATGGAGCCAATATTACGGATGGAGTTGATGGGCTGGCTGCAGGGATAACCGCCATTATTGTGGGCACATTAGGTATTCTGGCTTACGTGTCGGGCCGGGTCGATTTTAGTCAATACCTCAATATTATGTACATTCCTAACACGGGTGAGCTACTCATATTTAGTACGGCCTTGGTAGGAGCTACCGTAGGGTTTTTATGGTATAATTCTTACCCTGCCCAAGTGTTTATGGGCGATACAGGCAGCTTGGCACTGGGCGGTATTGTGGCCGTTTTTGCCCTCGTTATTCGCAAAGAACTATTAATACCCATTTTATGTGGTGTGTATTTAATCGAACTCGTATCGGTGATATTACAAGTAGGTTATTTTAAATATACGCGCAAAACGTATGGAGAAGGACGCAAAATATTTTTGATGGCGCCTCTTCATCATCATTACCAAAAAAAGAGGATACCAGAAGCCAAGATTGTAACCAGATTTTGGATTGTAGGCATATTATTAGCCATACTAACCTTAGCCACACTAAAAATAAGATAATGAGTAAACGAATTGTCATATTAGGTGCCGGAGAAAGTGGAATGGGAGCTGCCCTTTTGGCTAAAAGCAAGGGCTATGATGTATTTGTGTCGGATGCAGCAGCAATTGAACCTAGTTTCAAAAATGAGCTGATTGAAAACAAAATCCATTTTGAAGAGTTTAAGCATTCCATTGATAAGCTTAAAGGAGTTGATTTGGTAATTAAAAGCCCAGGCATTCCTTTTGGGATACCCATTGTTAATAAAGTTCTTGAAGAGGGTATTGAAGTAATTGATGAGCTTGAATTTGCGTACCAGCATACAACCAAGCCAATAATTGCAATAACAGGAACTAATGGCAAAACAACTACCACCTTATTAATTCATCATTTATTAACTCAATCGGGTATTAATGCTGGGTTGGCGGGTAATGTAGGCCATAGTTTGGCACGCCAAGTAATTAAGGATGAGGCTGAAGTGTATGTGGTTGAAATGAGCAGTTTTCAGTTGGAAGGCGTAAAAACATTTAGACCCAAAATTGCTATAATTCTCAACATTACACCCGATCATTTAGATAGGTATAATAATGATTTTGAGCAATATGCCAAGGCAAAAATGCGCATGGTTCAACAGATGGATAAACCTGATTTAATCTTGTATTTTGGAGACGACCGTTCTTTGCAAGAACGCGTTGAAGATTTAGAAAAATGGCCTCAAAGAGCCTATATCGGCTTTACGGGTGGTATTCAATCTATGGGATATAGAACAGATAAAGGACTGTATATTTTTACCCTAAAAGGTAAATATGATATTGCTCCAAAATACTGGCCTTTAAAAGGGGAGCATAATGTGCTTAATATGCTTTTTGCCATACATGCTGTACTCGAATACGGAGTTTCGATAGAGCAAATATTAACTCATTTGCCAAGCTTTAAAAATGTGCCTAATCGAATGGAATATATCACTTCCATTAATGATGTTGATTTTGTAAACGATACCAAGGCTACAAACGTGGAAGCTGTTTATTATGCCCTTGGTAGCTATTCCAATATTATTTGGATTGCAGGAGGGCAAGATAAAGGCAATGATTATACCCAAATTGCAACTTTGGCGGCCGAAAAAGTAAAGGCGATGGTCTGCCTTGGTGCTGATAATAAAAAATTAACAGACTTTTTCGAGCAAATTGTATCCCATATTTCTGAAACCAAAAATGTAAAAGAGGCGGTACAAATGGCATTTGAATATGCCGATAAAGGCGATGTAGTACTCCTATCACCCGCTTGTGCAAGTTTCGATTTATTTGATAATTATGCACAAAGAGGCGATTTATTTAAAAAAGCAGTGTTTGAACTAAAATCCGAAATTGATGGATAAGGTAAAAATATGGCTCAACGAAAATATGAAAGGTGACCCTGTAATTTGGGGGATAGCCTTGGCTTTAGGTGTAATTAGCCTTTTTGTGGTGTATAGCTCCACAGGTGCTTTGGCCTACCGTACAATGGAAAGCACCGAGCATTATTTACTCAAGCAATTCTTGATTATTCTGTTAAGTTTAGGGGCTATGTGGGTGGCACATAATATCGATTATCGCTATTATTCAAACTTAGCCAAGGTGGGCATGGCCTTATCAATCCCACTATTAATTTATACCTGGCTGGCAGGTACAAGCCTAAACGAAGCTTCTCGTTGGATTACCATTCCGGTAATAAATCAAGTATTTCAGCCATCGGATTTAGCTAAATTATCGCTAATAGCTGGCATAGCAGCCATGTTGGCCAAAAAGCAACAAAATATAGAAGATTTTAAAACTACACTTATCCCCATGTTGGTATGGAGTGGCATCATCTGCGGGCTAATTGCCATGGCAGACCTTTCTACAGCCATTATGCTGTTTGCAACTGTAATGTTGATAATGTTTATAGGAAGGGTGCCACTCAAATATTTAAGTTTACTGGTTTTAGTAGGAGTACTCGCAGGTTCAATTGCTATTGCAGTTGGCCAGCGTGGTGCTACTGCTAAGAGCAGAGTAGAATCTTTTTTAAGTGATGAAAGACTGCCTTATCAGGCAGAACAAGCATACATCGCCATTGCTTCGGGTGGCATTACGGGCAAAGGCCCAGGTAGAAGCGATCAGAAAGATTTTCTACCCCACCCCTATTCCGATTTTGTGTATGCCATTATCATCGAAGAATATGGAATGCTTGGAGGAGTATTAATTATTTTATTATACCTAGCCCTCTTATTTAGAGGGATGAAAGCCGTGGCTAATAGTGAACGTGCCTTTGGTGGGCTTCTTTCAGCAGGATTATCTTTTGCGCTGGTAATACAAGCCATGGTAAATATGGGTGTGGTGGTTGGGTTAGGCCCTATTACGGGTTTGCCACTTCCATTTTTAAGTATGGGAGGCACATCACTACTGTTTACGGGTGTATCGTTGGGTATCATACTAAGTGTAAGCCGTGGAGAGGTGGATGCAGATATTACTCCCACTAGTGGTCAATTTAAAAATGTTGCAAAACTTAAAACAGAATAATTAAAAAATAACGTCATTCCTGCCTGCCCGAAGCAAGGCGGGCGTAGGCAGGAATCTGTAAGAAAGAAAAACTAATAAACTGAAATAAAATTATCGAATCTAACAAATCATATCGAGTAATACTAAGCGGTGGAGGCACCGGAGGTCATATTTTTCCTGCCCTGGCGGTGGCAGATAAAATTAAGGAGCAATACCCTGCGTCCGAAATTTTATTTGTAGGTGCCAAAGGGCGTATGGAAATGACCAAAGTAGTAGAGGCCGGCTATGATATTATTGGATTAAATATATCAGGATTTCAAAGACGCTTGACGCTGGAGAACCTTCTATTCCCCTTGAAAGTAATCTCCAGTTTCTTGTCGTCTATCCGTATTTTACGCAAATTTAAACCACAAGTTGTGGTGGGTTTTGGCGGCTATGCCAGTAGCCCCATTACCTTGGCAGCAGCTCGTAAACGAGTGCCCATTGTATTGCAAGAGCAAAACTCTTATGCAGGCTTAGCCAATAAAGCAGTGGCCAAGAGAGCCAGTAAAATTTGCGTAGCTTATGATAATATGGAGCAGTTTTTCCCTGCCGAAAAAATTGAGTTAACGGGTAACCCCATCAGGACTAACATTAAGCTAGGCTTAGATAAAGAGGAAGCTTTAGCGCATTTTGGCTTAGCACCTGATAAAAAAACCATCCTTGTAATTGGCGGAAGCTTAGGTGCTCGTACCCTAAACGAAAGTATTATGCAAAACATTGAGCGTTTGCTGCTTTCTAATTACCAAGTAATATGGCAAACGGGCAGTTTTTATCATAAAGAAATGTTGGAGCGAGTTAAATCGTTTGAGCTTAAAAACATAAAGATTGTTGAGTTTATAAAAGAGATGGACAAAGCCTATGCTGCTGCTGATGTGGTGGTTTCCAGGGCTGGAGCACTCACTATTTCGGAGTTGTGTGTAATTGGCAAAGCGGCAGTTTTTGTACCATCTCCTAATGTGGCCGAAGACCACCAAACTAAAAATGCGATGGCACTGGTTAACAAAAATGCAGCTGAATTAATTAAAGATGCCGATGCCATAAACGATTTGGTAGATAAGGCATTTGAACTATTAGAAGACGAAGACAGAGTTAAAGCATTAGCCCAAAATATTTTAAAGTTGGGCAAGCCTAACGCAACAGAATCAATTTTGAAACAAGTATTATTATTAATTAAATGAAGAAATTGAACTACGATAGGGTGTATTTTATTGGTGTGGGTGGCATCGGTATGAGTGCGCTTGCCCGCTGGTTCAACGCAACTGGTTATATGGTGCTTGGCTACGATAAAACGCCTTCTGAGTTAACTGCTAACTTAGCATCGGAAGGTATTGCAATCCATTATAAAGACGATACTCAAAACATTCCCAGTAACGCAACCAAAGAAAATACGCTAATCATTTATACACCCGCCATTCCTACCAGTCATAAAGAGTTCACCTATTTTAAGGAGAAAGGTTTTACCATAAAAAAACGAGCGGAAGTGCTTGGTGATATTAGCCAAAACTACTTTACCGTAGCGGTTGCTGGTACGCACGGTAAAACCACCACTTCATCAATGATTGCCCATTTGCTTCACTTTGCAGAAGTTGATATTACGGGCTTTATTGGCGGTATTGCCACCAATTTTAATTCCAATTTGGTTATTGGCAAAACAGGCAAAGCCATAGCCGTAATTGAAGCAGATGAGTTTGATCGCTCGTTTTTGCATTTATCGCCCAATATTGCCGTGGTTACATCTACCGATGCCGACCATTTAGATATTTATGGCGATGCCAATGCCTTAAAAAATAGTTTTAAAGCCTTTATCAGCAAGCTTAAGGCAGACGGTAAATTACTCATCTCTCAAAAAGCGAATGAATCCCTTGAGGGAATTAATGGAACTGAATATGGGTTAGAAAGCAAGTCGGTTCGTGCTAAAAATATTGCCATTGGTGATGGCGTATTTACATTCGATTATGTAGATGAGAATACAAAAATTGAAGGGCTTCAATTAGCACTCCCAGGTTTTCATAATGTAGAAAATGCCTTGGCAGCAATCAGAACGTCCTTGCTTTTGGATGTACCTGCACAAAAAATTAAAGAGGGAGTGGCTTCTTATTTAGGTGTTAAGCGCAGATTCGAATTTGTATTTAAATCTGATGCCAGCATTTATATTGATGATTATGCCCACCATCCAGAAGAGTTAAATGCTTTTATAAAGTCGGCAAAGGCTCTATACCCCACTAAAAAGTTAACGGTTATTTTTCAGCCTCACCTGTTTAGCAGAACCCAAGATTTTTCAAAAGGTTTTGCCAAGGCGTTAGATCAGGCAGATGAAGTTTGGTTACTAGCTATTTATCCTGCACGTGAATTGCCTATTGAAGGCGTTACGTCTCAGTTAATTCTAAACCAAATGGCTTTGGTTAAAAAACAACTTATGACGAATGAAGAGGTGATTAATAAAATAGAAGCAATACCTATTGGCTTGTTTGCTACATTAGGAGCAGGTGATATTGATCAATTAGTTCCTCAAATAAAATCTGTACTACAAAAAAAATATGCCCATGCGTAAGCCTCTAAAAACCATATCGTGGGTAGCAGGGGTGCTGTTAATCAGTGTATTATTAATTGCCTTTGAATCAACTGAAAATAAAAGTAAGCGGTGTAATAATATACTTATTACTATTGATAATCAGCTGGAGAACCACTTTGTGGATAATAATGACATTGTAGATTTGATTACCTTAAACGGAACAGAACTAATTGAAGGAGCTCTATTGAGCCGACTAAATTTAAGAGAAATTGAGCAACGATTAGACGCTGAGCCTTTCTTAAATGCTTCTGAAATATACGTGGATCATTCAGGTAATATGATGGTGCATGTGAGCTTACGAAAGCCAATGGCGCGCATTGTTCGATATAATGGACCCGATGCTTACATTGGCGAAGATGGGCAATTATTGCCTGTGTCCTCAAAATACAGCAGACGCACCATTATTATTACTGGTAAGGGAGCCAAAGAACTATCTGAGCAGGTAAATATAACCCAAGGAGAGTATCAAAATCTGTTTAAACTTATTCAGTACATCAAAGCGGATGCCTTTTTATCAGCGCAAATAGCGCAAATTAAATTAGTTAAAAATGGAGAAGTTATCCTTTATCCACAAGTTACCAAACAGTACATTGAGTTTGGTAAGATAGAAGAAATAGAAACAAAATTTAAAAAACTGAAGCTATTCTACGATGAGATTTTACCTCGAAATGGGTGGAACTCTTACACTAGAGTTAGCCTCAAATATAAAAACCAAATCATTTGTGAATAAACCCAAAATATAACGATATGGACACAGAAAAAATAGTAGTAGGACTAGACATTGGCACCACTAAAATTTGTGCGATGGTTGGCCGTAAAAACGAATACGGCAAGCTCGAAATTCTAGGTACAGGCAAAGCTGTGTCGGATGGTGTGATACGTGGAATTGTTATCAATATTGATAAAACTACGAAGGCCATTCAACAAGCCATTGCCGAAGCCGAAGAGCAATCGGGCATAAATATAAAAGTGGTAAATGTGGGCATTGCCGGTCAGCATATTAACAGTATGGTTACCCATAATGGCATTACACGTAAAACATCGGATGATGAAATTACGGTAGAAGATGTACTTCGATTAACCGAAGAGCAGTACCGCACGGTAATTGCACCCGGTAGCGAAATTATACACGTAATGCCGCAAGATTATATTGTAGATTACGAAGATGGCATTAAAGAGCCCGTTGGTATGTCTGGTGTGCGATTAGAAGCTGATTTTCATATTATTACAGCGCAAACCAATGCCATTAATAACATAAATAAATGTGTAAAACGAGCGGGTTTAGAAACCGAAGATTTAATCTTAGAACCGATTGCATCAAGTATGTCGGTGCTTAGCGATGAAGAAAAGGAAGCCGGAGTTTGTTTGGTTGATATTGGTGGTGGTACTACAGATGTGGCCATATTTCACGATGGCATCATTCGTCATACAGCCGTAATTCCTTTTGGAGGCAATATCCTTACTTCGGATATTAAGCAAGGATGCCAGGTGCTTAACAACCAAGCAGAGTCGCTAAAAACCAAGTTCGGAATGGCCATCGCAGAGCAAGCGAATCCTAACGAGATAATTTCTATTCCTGGATTACGAAATAGGCCTCCTAAAGAGATTTCGGTTAAAAATTTAGCACATATTATAGAGGCGCGAATGGAAGAAATTATTGAGCATGTACATGCCGAAATTATCAACAGTGGCTATGAAGGTAATTTGGCCGGAGGTATTGTGCTTACCGGTGGAGGTTCTCAATTGCAATCGGTTAAGCAATTAGTAGAGTATATGACGGGCGTAGATGTGCGCATTGGGCATCCTAACGAGCATTTAGGCAAGAGTGCTTCCGATATTAAATCACCGATGTATGCTACCTCTATCGGTCTTGTATTATCGGGTTTTATGAACATTGATGATCGCCAAAATAATTACGACCAAACCGTAACCGTTTCAAATGAAAAAGAAAGTAGAGCAGATGACGCTAAATCTTTTATGCAAAAGATAATAGCTAAAACTAAAGGATTATTAATAGACGATATAGATGATGGGGAGTATTAGTTTCAAATTCCAACTCATTAAAAATACAAATACCAAACCATTAACTAATAACCATTTTTAATTAACTAAATAAAGTAGAAACCAAAATTTAATCATTATGTCTGACAACATGTACAATTTTGAAATTCCAAAACACCATAAATCCATTATAAAGGTAATTGGTGTAGGAGGTGGTGGCAGCAATGCCGTAAACCATATGTTTAATCAAGGAATCAAAGATGTTGAGTTTGTGGTGTGCAACACCGATGCTCAAGCTTTAAAAAGTAGCCCTGTACCCAACAAGCTTCAAATAGGTATTAACCTAACCGAAGGGCTTGGCGCAGGAGCAAATCCTGAAAAAGGAGAGAGTGCCGCCATTGAAAGCAAGGATTCCATTCGCGAAATGATTGGTAGCGATACCAGAATGCTGTTTGTAACTGCTGGTATGGGTGGTGGTACCGGAACGGGTGCAGCACCTGTAATTGCCAAAATTGCCAAAGATATGGACATCTTAACCGTAGGCATTGTTACCGTGCCTTTTGCGTTTGAAGGCAAAAGAAAAATGAAGCAAGCCGAGCTTGGTATTCAACAATTAAAAACAAATTGCGATACCGTTTTGGTTATCTTAAACGATAAATTACGTGAGGTGTATGGAAGTTTAGGTATTAACGAAGCTTTTGCCAAAGCCGATAATGTACTAACCAACGGAGCTAAAAGCATAGCCGAAATTATTACGGTTACCAGCCATGTAAATGTGGATTTTGAAGATGTAAGAACCGTAATGCATAATGCAGGTGCTGCAGTTATGGGCTCTGCTACTATGGAAGGAGAAGGAAGAGCCTTACGAGCAGCAGAAGGAGCCTTAACTTCGCCTCTTTTAAATAATAAAAATGTACACGGAGCACAAAAAATATTGCTTTCCATTATTTCTGGAGAGAATGCGGAGCTCCAAATGGACGAGCTAACCGAAATTACCGAGTATATCCAGGAGATGGCTGGAGATGAGGCGGATATGATTTTTGGCCATGGAGTAGATGCTGAACTTGGTAATAATATACGGGTTACTGTAATTGCTACTGGTTTTGAAGATGCTAATGAAGCTGTTCAATCTGGAGAAACAGAACGGAAAATTTACAATTTAGATTCGGAAAAGCAAGTGCCGATGTTTAATGGTGCAGAGCCGAACCCTATTTCAGAACCGGAAATTATTGCTTCTACTAACACTCCCAGTGAGCCGCCTGTAATCCAAACGGAGGAAGATGAGTTTGCGAAAGGGTTTCGTTTTGATATAAACAGTGATGTCCACGAGGCAGAAAACGACCTCTTAGGAGATGAAGAAATGACTGTTCGTGTGCAAGAAACTAATTTGGATGGGGGCTTTGAGTTATCATCTACCCGAAAAGAAGTGTTGGATCATAAACGAAGAGAACGAGTTGATAAACTCGTGAGCAATAATTTTATTAATAAAGAAGAGAGTTATAAAACTAAATTTGACGTGCCTGCTTTTGAGCGCAGAAAAGTAAAATTTGAGGAAGTGCCTCATTCGTCCGAACGCAACCTTTCAAAGTTTAATTTAAACGATGATAATCACATTTTAGGAAACAACAGGTTTTTGCATGATAATGTAGATTAGTGTTGGTTAAGAGTTATTGGTTATTGGTGCACAAAACCATTCCTGCGGAGATTTTTCTTCGCCATAGCTACTCCTACGAAGTACTTACTGAGTAGGAGCCTTGCGAAGGCAAGCAGGAATCTGCTACAATGGGATAGACGATTAACCAATAACCAATAACGATTAACCAATAACGATTAACCAATAACCAATAACCAATAACCAATAACCAATATCAAAAACAATATCGAGTATTGGGTTTATTCGATTAAATGCCTTGGCTTCAGTTCGTCAGACAGCTTGAAGCCGGGCATTTTTTATTTGCGAAAGGAAGTTTCGTGAGGGTACAAACCATGGATTAGGAGTCGGCAAAGTGTATAAAAAGCACGTTTCCCCGCATCCGTTGCTCTCCATTTTAAAGAGATTCTTCAGTCGT
>JALSJD010000159.1 GCA_026989535.1 Cyclobacteriaceae bacterium | reverse complement strand
GTGGCAAAGCCCAAGGCCTCCTTGGCATAAGTTAATGCAGTAAATAAATTATCATTATCGTAATAGCTACTAATTTTTATAGTTGTTTCAATCTTTTTACTCCCAACTTGATTTTGGTATTCATAAAGAAGGCTATCCAAATTAGGCTGCCCTATACTTGAAACTCCCACTAAAATTAGCATACAAACGAGGCCTAACATACGCATCATACAATATTTAATAGAGTTGAAATGCTAAAATAGAATATTATTTGAAATTTGCACTTTAAATAGATGAACATTTGCCAGAATGGCATAAATATTGATTTTAATGTGATTAAACGTATAACATCTCATTTTAGTTACAGCTAGTTTAATGTCATTTCAGACGCATTATTCCTCAAACCAATTTCTAACCTGTAATTTTGAGTACCTTATGAAAAAGTACCAAGAATTAATTGAAGCAGCCAAGTACCAACAAGCCATTGAAGGCCTCAGTGAAATTATTGCAAATGACACGTATAATACAGAAGCACTTATTTGGTTGGCAAAAGCGCAATTTAAACTTGAGCTGTTTCAAGAATCGATTGAGAATTACAACAAAGTAATAAACTTAATGCCTTTAGAAGCCGATTTGTATGCTGATAGAGGGCTATGCTTTCATATGGCTGGCGAAACAAAATTAGCACTACTCGATTTTGACAAAGCAGTTGAACTGGAACCGGAAAATGGATACCGCTACTCGTGCAGAGCCTTTGTTAAAGATTATTATAAAGATTTTAAAGGGGCACTTACCGACTATAATAAAGCCATTGAACTTGACCCCAAAGATGCCATTGCCTATAATAATAAAGGTGTGTTGGAAGAAAAACTTGGATTTGCTGGCCAAGCAAAAAAAAGCTTTCACCACTCCAACGAAATTCAAGGGATTGACTTAGAGAAAGAGCTAGCCAAAATAAATGTGTCAGACTCTCCTACAATAACATTGCCTAAACCTGAGACTAAAAAATTAACGGGTAAACAATATTTTACAGTACTCAAGTCTGTTTTTACTTCCACTAGAGGGTTAAACGAATTTATTAAGTTTTTATTTAAGCACAAATAAAGGTTTCACAAAGATTATTATATTATCGTACCCCACTCAGAGTCCTCTGCGAGAGACTCTGAGTGGGATAATTTTGCGAAGGAAAGTTCTAGGTCGGACGCCAGTCAGACCTCATAGACAAATCCGACTACCGTCTGATTTATGGGTTAGAAAACATTAAAAAGATAAATTAACCCTCTGGTAATTCCTTGTATGGCCATTTTAACATTATGCCTACTACAGCCTCGTTTTTCCTTTTTACCCCCTAATCGTTCAACCTAGGTCTGAGTGGGGTAAATTTATTATAGAGTAGCCGTATTTTATAATACCTTGCCCCATTTTGCAGTAGAATCATATAAAATTTGGTCTTTCTTAATTCGTAAGGGAGAATCTATATTATTAGCATATAAGCCACCCGTGCCAAGCCCTTGAGGAACTTTTACATGCAACCATGATGCAAATTGACAAATGGCGTTTAGCCCCACATTAGATTCCAATGCAGAGGTAATCCACCAACCAATATTTTTGCTTTCAGCAATTTTTATCCACTCCAAACAACTGGCAAATCCCCCCAGCAATAAGGGTTTCAAAATTATGTATTGGGGTTTTATGGTTTCTAACAAAACCTCTTTATCATTATAGTTTAAAACACCAATAAGCTCTTCATCTAAGGCAATAGGTATTTTTGCATTAGCACATAATTTGGCCATATACTGTGGTTGCCCTGCTTTTATGGGCTGCTCGATGGAGTGAACATTCAACTTCGCCAAACGGTTTAATACCGCAGGTGCGGTTTCAAAACTAAACCCTCCGTTGGCATCTACCCGTAACTCTAGCTCTGCCATTGAAAATTGCTTTCGAGCGTTTTCGAGCAAACTCATCTCATCCTCAAAATCAATGGCGCCAATTTTAACTTTAATGCAGGTAAACCCTGCTTCTATTTTTTCCTTAAATCGTTGCTGCATTAATTGTCGATCTCCCATCCAAACCAAGCCATTAATCAACAAGCTAGCACCTTTATTATAAAAGTTATTTTCAAAGTACTTTCTAGTACCTCCAAAATGCAAATCAAGCAAGGCGGCTTCAACACCAAACCGCACCGATGGCAGATGACTTGCGATAGTAGTTGCACACTCAAATATGTCATCAATCGAGTTAGGGCAATGTTTTAATGAAATAAGCGAAAGCTCTTTTTCTAGCTCTTTTTCAAAATTTGGAATATCATCAATGCTTAAACCTGCCAATGGGCCGCATTCACCGTACCCAATAATGCCAGGATGCTCCTCTTTAAACGCTCGTATAAACCAAGTATTTTTATGCATTAGCACACCTCGTGAAGTGCCCGCTTTAAACTTAAACTCAAGTTTTTTAAAAATAAAATCAAATTTTATTGCCATAGTTCATTCAAACAATGTTCAATTTTAAGCATTTTTGCATTAAGGGCATCTCTATTATTTAAATTTACAGAGATTACAAGCAATTAATAGAGATGCCCTTCAAAAGCAGTCACTATTATGCAAAAAGAAATCTCCGTTGATTTAACCCAATACATCTATGATTTACCTCATGAGAAAATTGCTTTTGAGGGAACCGAAAAAAGAGAAAACTCAAAGCTACTAAGCTATAAAAATGGTGATATACATGACTATACATTTAGCAATATAGTGGATTTAATTCCGAGCAAATCAACCCTCGTGTTTAATAATACGAAGGTAATTCCAGCTCGCCTGTTTATGCAAAAATCTACGGGAGCTACCATTGAGCTATTTTTGTTAAAACCGGCAACCCAAGAAATAAGTAAAGCCTTGGAGGCCACCCAAAAATCTACATGGCAATGTATGATAGGCAATCTTAAAAAATGGAAAGAAGGCGAAACACTCAAATGTCTGTTAACAATTGAAAATCAAGAGGTTGAACTAATTGCTACTTTACTGGATAGGGAAAATAAAATTGTGGAGTTTGCCTGGAAAAATGAGCAAATTTCTTTTGCCCAACTCATCGAATCCTTAGGCAATACACCCCTACCACCGTACATAAAAAGGGCGGTAAAAGAGAGTGATAAGCAACGCTACCAAACCGTGTATTCTAAAATAGATGGTGCCGTTGCCGCACCAACTGCGGGGCTTCATTTTACCGATGGTATTTTAAAAGAACTAGCAAAAAAAGGAGTTAAGCAAGAACACTTAACCTTGCATGTGGGTGCAGGCACTTTTATGCCTATTAAATCAGCCTCGGTGCAAGAACATCCTATGCATAACGAAACTATGATTGTTCCTGTTTCATTAATAAAATCCATTAGTAGCTCCGAGCTTATTATTTCGGTTGGCACTACCTCTATGAGAACCCTAGAAAGCCTTTATTGGTATGGCGTAAAGCTCATAAAAAACCCCTCTGCCCCATTTAAAATTGAAAAGCTTGCCCCTTACCAAAACGACCCTCAATTGCCAAGCAAACAAGAAGCGTTAGAAGCAATTTTACGATACGCTAAAAATAACGAGCTAGACTACATCAATGGAAGCACCGAAATATTCATCTTTCCCGGATACAAATTTAAAGTTTGCGATGGCTTAATAACAAATTTTCATCAGCCCGAAAGCACACTTATCTTACTTGTAGCAGCCTTTATAGGAGATAACTGGAAGAATGTTTACCAGCATGCTTTATCAAATCATTACCGCTTTTTAAGTTTTGGCGACAGCTCCTTATTGTTTCCTGATTAGCCGCACATTACTTTAAGTTTGATTGATAAGGTCTTTTGCTTTGTAAGAAACCAAATTTGGCTTATCTTTCATATTTATTAACCGCCTAACCTTGAAAAACCTCATTCTCAAAACCTTTAATGCACGCCCTGAAGAGTTTAATTCAATTGGGCTCTTGCTGTTGCTCGGTTTTTTTATGGGTATTTTTTTAGCTACGTACGATGTAGCAGCTCCTGCTTTGTTTTTAGCAAAATTTGAAGACAACACAACACTGGCACAAGCCATTTTAGTGTCAGGAGTTTTAAGTGTTTTTAGCACCTATGGGTATGCTTATTTACAAAGAAAAATTGCATACAAAAACTTAGTATTATTATTTCTATTACTGCTTTTGGCAGGCACAGCCGCAATATGGGTACAAAGTAATAAAACCGATGCGAGTGAGACTATTGTTTTTATTGCTTTTATTTTAGCCCTTCCTTTTTCTTTCATCGCCAGTTTAATTTTTTGGGGGTACTTCGGTCGTGTCTTTAATTTAAAGCAATCGAAAAGGGTAATTGGTGGTATTGATACAGGTCAGTTAATAGCCTCTATTATTTCATTATTTGCCATAGGTTATATTTTAGATAATAATATTATTGCCACACCCCAATTATACATCGGCTCTGTAATTGGAATTGTTGGAATGATAATCGCAACCTTTTTAACCAACCCATTACTGAGCAGGTCATCATCGGCTATTAAGCAAGTAAAGGCGCAATCTTTTATTAAAATTTTTGGCAATAAATACACACGGTGGATGACACTCTTTGTGATTGTATCTTTAATTGCCGTTACATTTATAGATTATAGTTTTTTAAGTGTTACCAATATTCAATGGACTACTGTGGCCGAGAAAGGGGCTTTTTTAGCCAAGTTTGAAGCAACGGTGGTCATTTTTAGTTTTTTGTTTCAAACATTTGTTACCGATTGGCTAATAGAAAATTATGGCCTTAAGGTATCGCTTATAGTCAATCCTTTGCTAGCCATTTTATTAGCAGGAGTTGCCCTACTGGTAGGCTTGGCAATAGGCTTCACCGATCAAGCAGAAAATTTTGTTTGGTTTTTTCTAGCAATTGCTGCAAGTAAATTATTTATCGATGCCCTTAAAGATGCCCTTGATGGCCCCACATTTAAACTCTACTTTTTACCAATTGATAGCGATGTAAGGTTTGATGTTACCACCAAAATAGAAGGGGTTGTTACTGCCATTGGAGGTGTGCTTGCTGGTTTAATACTTTTAGCGATGAACCAGTTAAATATTGAGTTGATTTATGTAATAGCGGGACTAATCCCTATTTTGTTCGCTTGGTACTTTATTACTAATCGGCTACATACCGGCTATAAATCAACACTACAGTCCACATTAGAAAAAAATAAAAATGTAATAGAATCGGGCAGTCAATCAAAAAGTTTACACCTGCCCGATGAGCAAATAATTAATAATTTAAAATTACTAGAAAGAACCAACCCTGGCAACTTTGAAAAAACGGCCATAAAAATGGTGCAGGAAGCAAAAGGTACAATTTTTAACTATTTATCTGGTAAATTAAAAGCGATGGAACTAGAATTCAACCCTTCTACAATCGACTCTAATCCATCAATGGCCAACCAAGAACTTAAAACGTTAGCCTATAAAGCGGCACAAGAGGCAGATTCAAATGATGTTATCTCAATTTCTCCGGATAGACTTTACACCCTATCCAAATCTCCTGCAAAAGAAGACCGAATACTAGCCACAAAACTCCTGCGCAGCCTTATATCTGATAAATCTATTTTTGTTTTGCTCGAACTTTTAAGAGATCAAAACATTGATGTTAAAAGGCAGGCTATTATTGCTGCTCGAAAAGTAAAGCGAAAAGAGACGTGGCCCTTATTAATTGAGCTGCTCGCAAACAAAACATTTACCTACGATGCCTCTTCTGCCTTAATCGAATCTGGAGAAGCAGTACTTCAAAGCTTAGAAAACGCATTCCATCGCTCTGGGCAAAGCCAATCGGTTATGCTTAAAATAATCTCCATCATTAGCCAGATTGATATCCCTGAATCACATAATATACTTTGGGAAAAGATAGATTTTCCTGATAGAAAAATAGTAAGGCAAATATTATTAGCCTTTAAAGAAAAAAACTTTAGAGCAAGCAATAGTGAACTCGGTCAATTAAATGATATTTTATCTGATGAAATAGGGAAGGCTATTTGGAATTTAGCAGCTATTGATGAACTCACCGATAAAGAATATAATGCCCCCCTAAAAAAAGCACTAGAGGATGAAGTGGAAAGCAATTTTAGCATGATTTACATTATCCTCTCTATGCTCTACGATAGTGAATCAATTCAGCTAGTAAAAGAAAATATAGAAGCAGGCACAAGTGAGGGAAACACCTTTGCATTGGAGCTTTTAGACATTTTTATCGCACCCGATCTTAAACCAAAACTCTTTCCTCTTTTAGATGATATTGAAACGCATGAGAAACTAACAAAGCTCCAACATTTTTATCCACGCCAGTCTTATGATGAAGCCACCACCTATAATTTTTTATTAAATAGAGATTATAATAATATTAACCGATGGACCAAAGCCTGCACTTTATATGCGTTAAAATACAATATGCAGCCCGAAGTTACCAGTAGCATTATTGCTCAAATGTTTAACCCAGATAGCTTACTTTCTGAGCTGGCAGCCTCCATTATTATTAAAGAAAATACTAAGGTGTATGAGAGCATTTCTGAAAGGTTGGTACTTCAAAATAGAAACTTTGCCATAATAATGGAAAGGCTCGAAAATGATTTGCCATTAAAATTTGATATGTGTAGATTTTTTGCTGATGGAGACTCTTTTAATTTTTTAGATGGGCTTCATATCTCTCAGATAATAGACAAATCAGAATTGATAGAATTAAATAAAGGAGAGGAACTACTAATTACCGATGACCAATTTGCTTATTATGTACTTACTGGCAACCCTATTGCTATAACTAAGAGTACCCACCTGCCAGATGGACAGGGAGCAGAATCTGAATTTTTAGCTCACGAATTAATTGGCAATATGTTTTCAAACGAAGATATTGAGCTTCAAAAAATTATAGCAAAAAGTGAGGTAAAACTCTTTAAATTAAACTTAAACGACATATTTGATGTGTTAACTAATTACAAAAACTTATCAAATAGAATAATTAATACAGCAAGCAAAAATTTGCAAAATCATTTTTATCAATACTCTAAACCTTAATTTCTATAATGGAAATAGACATTTTAATAATTTATAACGAACAAGACAATAAACCAGAGGATGGAAACGAAGGGTGGGTCAACAGTTTTCAAAAGTTTTTGCAGTCCATTCTAAGTCAAGTGCTAGGGGCAAATCCTGTTATTATTGCAAAATCTGATACCGATGCCTTAACCAAAACAGAACTAAAAAACACAGGCGTATTACTGAGTATTATTTCCAATAAAATGGTAAAAAGCGGCCCGTGCCTCGATGCCATTGAAGAATTTTACAGCACAAAAAAATCTAATGCAAGGGTACTTAAGGTAATGAAAGAAGAAGTTGGACTTGAGTTGCTGCCTGCCAAACTAAATCAGTTAATACCTTACGATTTGTATAATACAGAAAGTTCAGAAAAGGGTATCCCCGCATTTTATGATTTTTTTGGCCCTGATGCTGAAAGTATCTATTGGATGAAGCTTGTTGACCTTGCATTTGATATTAACGAGCTACTGCACGAACAAGAAAATAAAGCTAAAAACATTAAACCCTTATTTAACCGTAAATCCATTTATCTAGCAACCACAGGCAACGATTTATCCATTCAGCGTAACATTATTAGAAGAGAGCTTCAAAGGCATGGTTTTAAAGTGCTGCCAAACCATAACCTTTCGACTAAGCTCGATAACCTAACTGATGAAATTAACAAACATTTGTCTGAGTGCATATTTGGCATTCACTTATTAGGAAACTCCTATGGCGATATTCCTGAAGGAAGCGACCGCTCAGTGGTCGATATTCAGAATAGATTAGCAGCTCAGTTTGAAACAAAAGATGGAAGTAAAATTCAACGCTTAATCTGGATAAAGCCCGATCAAAGCAAGTCCAGCGATAAACAAAGAACATTTTTAGAAAACTTGCAACGAGATGTAGCCTCGTTAGAAGGAGCTGAAGTGCTTCAAACACCCCTCGAAGATTTTAAAAATATAATGAGGGAAGAGATTTTTTCCAACGAAAAATTTGGCGAAACTGAAGAAAAAACATTTTATGTTGACGAGAAAAAACTAAATGTGTACCTTATTTATGACAAAGTAGATAAAAAATCGGTTACACCTACCATTAAGCTGTTAGTAAAATTGGGGTTAAATGTAATCGAACCTGATTTTGACAAAGACTTGCTGGAAATTCGTAAAAGCCACCTCGAAAAACTTAAGCAACTTGACCTTGCCATCGTATTTAAAGAAAAAGTAAATATTAATTGGGTGAGAATGAAATTGCTTGACCTGCTAAAAGCCCCTGGTTTAGGAAGAACAAAACCCATCGTTGGCAAAGCCATTATAGCAGCCAATGGCGTAGAACTCAAAACAGAAAGTTTTGAGGATTATGAAGTAAAACTTATTCAATCTACAGGTAAAAAATCTACGGCCGATGCAACCTTGGAGTTTATTAAAGGATTAAACAAAGCAATATGAAAACCATAACCAGTCATATTGAAAATCCCTTTCCCGGCTTAAGGCCATTCAATATTGACGAAAGTCATTTGTTCTTTGGTAGAGAAGGACAAACAGACGAAGTGCTCATGAAATTATCCCAACACCGTTTTGTTGGCATCATTGGCCCTTCCGGAAGTGGTAAATCATCTTTTATCTATTGTGGTGCGCTGCCCATTTTATACGGTGGTTTTTTAACTGAAACAGGCCCAAACTGGGAAGTAGTGGTCACAAGGCCTGGCAATAACCCCATTGAGAACCTGGGCGAAGCCATTTTAGAACACGACCCTGCCTACGATACAGCCAATTACGAAGATCGTAAAATTAAAAGAACCATCATATCAACTTTAATGAAAAGTAGTTCATTAGGGTTGGTAGAAGCCATACAGCAAACCAGAAAACAGACAGGCAAAAATTATTTAATACTAGTCGACCAATTTGAAGAGCTTTTTCGATTTAAAGATGACAGCTTAAATACAGATTCGGTTAATGAAACACTCAGCTTTATTAACTTATTAATGGAAGCCATTAATTATGAAGACGAACCCATATACATTGCCATTACTATGCGTTCCGATTTTATTGGAGAATGTGCCCAATTTGCCGAATTAACTCGAAAAATTAATGATAGTCATTACCTAATTCCGATGCTCACCCGTGAGCAAAAACGCAGAGCCATCGAAGGGCCCGTTGCGGTTGGTGGGGGAGCCATTACCCCTCGCTTGGTGCAAAAACTGCTCAACGATTTAGGTGACAACCCCGACCAATTACCCATTTTGCAACATGCCTTAATGCGAACTTGGAATTATTGGAAAAACAACAAAGAAGTAGCTACCGAAGAAATAGACCTCAAACATTACGAGGCCATTGGCACCATGGAAGAAGCCCTTTCTATGCATGCAAACGAAGCCTTTGATGAACTAAATGAATATCAGCGCGAAATTTGCGCCATTTTATTTAAAGCCATTACCGAAAAACGAGGAGAGAATTTTGGCATCAGACGCCCCACCCTATTGAGCGAAATTGCTTCCATTGCCGATGTATCAGTCGAAGAAGTATCAAGCGTTATTGAGAAATTTAGAGAACCTGGCAGGTCGTTATTAATGCCACCGCACGAGCAAATACTGCATGCAGATTCTATGATTGACATTTCGCACGAAAGTTTGATGCGAATTTGGGTGCGTTTAAAAAACTGGGTGGACGAAGAATCGGAAGCCGTAAGTATGTACTTACGATTATCAGAAGCCTCTGCTATGCACCAAGTGGGTAAAGGGGGGCTTTGGCGACCACCCGATTTGCAATTAGCCCTAAACTGGCAGCTCAAACATAAACCAACCTTGGTTTGGGGGCAACGCTACGATTTAGCGTATGAGCGCACCATGGTTTTTCTTGAATACTCGAAAAAAGAATTTGAAGAAGAACAAAAAATTAAAGAATTACAGGCAAAAAGAGCGCTTAGGCGCTTACGTATAACAGCCTTTGTAATGGCGGGTGCTACGGTTATTTCTTTGTTCTTTTTATTATTTGCCTTTATACAAAAAACAGAAGCAGAAAAGGCAGAAAAATTAGCTTTAGAAGAATCTGCTCGAGCCAATAAAAATGCGAAGCTAGCCAAAAATAATGAGGAAAAAGCCAATATTCAAACCGAAAAGGCCATCCTAGCTCAAAAGCAAGCAGATGCCGAAAAAGTGATCGCCCAAAAAGAAAGGGATAATGCGGTAGAACAAAGAAGGCTGGCTTTTTTAGCCACGGGGCGTGCGCAAAGGGCAGAAGCGAATGCAAAAGACAAAGAGCAACTTGCCATAGAAAAGGGAGAAGAAGCTAGAAAAGCGGAAGCATTAGCCCAAAAAGAAAAAGAAAATGCCGACAAACTCCGGTATTTAGCACTTTCAAAATCTTTATCCATTAAAGCCACCAAAAACATTCCTGATACGCAATTAAAAGGGCTTTTAGCAAAGCAAGGCTATAATTTTAATGTGGAACATGACGGACCAAGCTTTAACTCCGATATTTACGATGGGGTTTATAAAGCCTTAACCCAATTTGACGATATTTCGACCAAAAGCTTAAAAGGTCACTCGCAACAGGTAAACGTAGTTATTAATAATGGCAGCAGCAATCAAGGTATTTTCTCGGCCGATTCCGAAGGTAAAATTTTGCAATGGGCTGTTAAAAATGGGCAAGCATATGCAGATACCATTGTGGGTATCAGAATTGGCCATAACACCAAAGATTTAACAGGCGACCCACAAGGGCGCTGGTTAATAGCCAGTGGCGATTACCCCGCACCAGACGGAAACACATTTATAAGCTATTTCGATTTAAAAAATAACACCGAAAGAAAACTGAAAGGGTTCAAAGGAGTTATTCAAAACACAGTGTTACTGCCCTCCGAAACAGCCTTTTTAGCCTTGCAAGATAATGGGAAGGACATTGTAAAATATAGTTTTGCAACTGGCAAAGTCACTCCTTTTATTACACCGTCCGTAAAAATAAATCATATATCACTTAGTGTTAATGGTAAGTACTTGGTTGGGGCAGGCAATAATGGCAAAGTATTTATTTGGGAGATAGAAAACGGCAACAAGGAACGAGTGGTGTATGAAACTAAAAACGATGCCATAACCTCCGTGCGATTTAGCCCCAACGGCAGGTTTTTAGCGGCAGGCAACAGAGAAGGATTAGTAACTATTTTAGAACCCGTTACAGGGGCTGTGGTAAGAAGATTTTCTGAAATACAGGCGCAGATTAATGATGTTGAGTTTAGCCCGAACGGAAAACTTTTAGCAGTTGCTAGCTTTGATGGAACACTTCGCGTTTGGAATATGGACGATTTAAAACTACAACCACTGGTACTCTCGGGTTATACCGATTGGGCGGCAGCCCTCGACTTTACCACCGATGGTGAGTTTTTACTAGGCGGTGGTTTTGCCAATGGCGAAGTACGAGTTTGGCCCATAGACATAACCCAAATGGCTGAAAAACTATGCACACATATAAACCGAAATATGACGGACGATGAATGGGAAATATATGTGGCCGACCTAAATGATATTAAGAAAGAAAACACGTGTAAAAATGTACAGAACTAGTTGGCATAAATTAACTCTTTTTATTGTAATTACAAGTATGTATTCCAAAGGCGTACATGCACAGGAAGAAAAAAGCGATTGTGTTATTAAGCTAGAGCAAGCCCAATCCAAATATAATCAAGGTAGAATACAAGATATAGAACCTCTTATTGGCGATTGTTTACAATCCAAAGGATTTGACAAAACTAGTGAGACCCAAGCACTCAAGCTATTAGCTCTGTCTTATCTTTTTTTAGAAGAACCAGAGAAAGCAGGCGAAACAATGCTACAACTGCTACATGCTAATCATTTATTTTCTATAAACCCTGCGATTGATCCAAGTGAATTTATTAATTTATACGAGAAGTATAGACATGACCCTCTATTTAGCCTTGGTTTTTTAGGTGGTTTAGTGGCTGCCAAGCCTATTGTAATTGCCTCTCAGCTAAACAGTACACAAGATTTAAATAATGATAATAGGCAAAAATATTCTCCTCTAATAAATTTTAGAGTAGGTGCTAACGCTGAGTATAAACTAAAAGAAAAAATATACCTAGTTGCAGCCTTAAACTTTTCTTTTGTAAAATTTCAAAAAACTCACTCATCAACCAGACCCATAACTAATACTTCCACTGCCGGTGTGGGCTTTGAAGGCATAGAAGCACAATCTTCGATTGAACTACCTTTATTGGTACAATATCATATTGCTGAGGCAACTAAATTAACCCCTTATGTAGCCGTGGGGGTGGCTCCTCAGCTATTATTAAACGCAAGTTACTCTGGCGAAACCATTACAAATACCATAGAAGGAAGCCCTTCTGCAACAAGCCAAAATATAAGCCTCACACAAGACAGAAATAGATTTAATTTAAACATAATGGCTGTTGGAGGTTTAAAATATAAAATTAACGAAGGGTTCTTAAATATTCAACTACGGTATTCTTACGGAATTTTGCAATCTTCTAAAGAAACAAGTGCACTAACACCAACAAACCCAAACCTGCTTTGGGATTTAAACGAATCTTCTGATGGGTTTAGATTGCACGATATAGGCATCTCTATTGGATACACTTTTGACATTTATGTACCTAAAAAATTAAGATAGTATGCGTATTGTATTTTTATATACTCTGTTTTTTACCCTTATTGGAGGTTGCACTATCAATAATTTAGAGCCTGCCCAAACCAATACATTTCTAAAGTTTTATTACGAAACAAATAAAATGGAAAGCAAAGACCTCGTAGTATTAACCGATGGCTACCTAATTCTTAGCACCTATTCCGATACTACTTCCCTCCTGCTTAAAACAGACTTATTGGGTAATAAAATATGGGCTACATCGCTGCCCTATTTTAAAGGCAGTGCCATAACCGTTGCCAACGATGGTTACATCATCATTGGCGATAGTATAAATACCCAAGATGGGTTCACCTTTATGCAACTAATTAAAACTAATTCAGGTAATGGCAATAGAATCGGCTCTTCTTTAATTGGAACCGGGGTTCATCATGGTTCGGGAGTAATACTTACCTCTACTAATGAAATTATTGGATTAGGCTATACCAAATCCAATGCAGCCATTACCCCCGACTCCATTATTTTAATGGGCTATACTACAGATTTAGTAGAAATTTGGCCTTCCCCAAGAAGATATTTATCTGAATTGCCTTCCAGTGCTGTAGTTGAAAAAGAAGGATTAATTACTTGGATAAGTTATTATTCAAATCAAAAAAATATAAGTCTAACTACTGTATTGCCTAATAATGAAGGTAATGAATCGAACCCTACGTTATTTAATGGGCAAACTTTGGCCAATACCAATGGTGGCTTTGTAAGTACCCCTGCGGGGTATGGAGTTGTGCAATCAGTTATTAATGGAAATAGTGAATCGAAAATAGGTTTTTCTTCTTTAATTAATGGCAGTATAGATACAGAAGTTGTAATAGAGGATGGAGAATTTGCAATCGGTAATTATAATGGGTGTGCTTTAACCAATACGCTTAACGGTTTATTAATTGCAGCAACTACAGATAATCATGTAGAAGCAACACGAGCTGATGCGGACTTATTACTTTTAGAAATTGATAGTAACGGAAACCTAGTACCAGGTGGCATTAATCAAACATTTGGGGGTATTGGAGATGAAATTCCTGTTAGAATAAGAAAAACCGCTGATGGTGGCTATGTCATACTAGGCACCTCTATTAACTCTAAAGGTGCTCAACAAACATTCCTCTTAAAAACAAATAGTAAAGGCTTATTAAATTAGTTGGCAAATGAATACTTCTTACTTTAGTAATTTTAAAAAAGAACTTAATTTAAAGTTACAAGCACTTGTTTTCTTTTTAGCTATCTCCATAAATGGAATGGCTCAAACCGTTCAACTTTCTGTTAGTGCCAATGCGGCCACCGAAGCAGCGGCAACTATAATTACTGCCACCGCTACCGCTTCTGCCGCGGTTTCAGGAGACCAAACCGTTACCATTGCTGCCAGTGGCACAGGCATTACCGGTACCGATTATAGCTGGTCAGGTACTACCATTACTATATTAAATGGAGCTACTGCTGGCTCGGTTACTTTTACCATTTTAGACGATGCCGATGTGGAAGGAACAGAAACAGCCACCTTAACCATTGCCAACCCTTCGGCTGGCATAACGCTGGGCGCAACCACTACACAAGACATCACCATTACCGATAACGATTTCCCCTCCGTTCAGCTTTCGGTTAGTGCCAATGCGGGTACCGAAGCAGCCGGAACTGTAATTACTGCCACCGCTACTGCTTCTGCCGCAGTTTCAGGAGACCAAACCGTTACCATTGCTGCCAGTGGCACAGGCATTACCGGTACCGATTATAGCTGGTCAGGTACTACCATTACTATATTAAATGGAGCTACTACTGGCTCGGTTACTTTTACCATTTTAGACGATTCCGATGTGGAAGGAACAGAAACAGCCACCTTAACCATTGCCAACCCTTCAGCCGGCATAACGTTGGGCGCAACCACTACACAAAATATTATAATTACCGATAATGATTTCCCCTCCGTTCAGCTTTCGGTTAGTGCCAATGCAGGTACCGAAGCAGCCGGAACTGTAATTACCGCCACCGCTACCGCTTCTGCCGCGGTTTCAGGAAACCAAACCGTTACCATTGCCGCCAGTGGCACAGGCATTACCGGTACCGATTATAGCTGGTCAGGTACTACCATTACTATGGTAGATGGAGCTACTAC
>JALSJD010000158.1 GCA_026989535.1 Cyclobacteriaceae bacterium | reverse complement strand
CAAAAAATGCCGCATCCGAAATCACCCCTTTAATTACAATAATTATGAGCCCATCTATCCTAGATTTATCTATATCAGGAAATGAAACTTCTGTAAAATAATAGGCTCTTCCGCCTCTGCTTAGTTTAATTTCTTTAAAAAGGGCATCTCGGTATTCTTTAACTAATTTAAGAGTTGTTAGAAAGATAGAAGTAAGTGCCATTTCATCTCCTGTTTTAAGAGTTGGAATTAACCTAGCTGGCTGAACCTGAATTTGACCCGATTGAATAAACAAATCAAAATCGTCTTTTTTAAGGCCTACCAGTTTTGCTACTGTTTTCTTTATCATTTTACTAAAATATTAGTTTGATATTTATTCTTCTAATCCACTCATATATCCCCCAACTGTGGTCTAATCAAAATTTCTTCTACTACCGAGCGTGGCGACATGGCATAAGCACCCCATATAGCGTGAGCCACATCATCGGCTTTCATAAATCGGTCTTCGGGCAGGTCGCTTCCCTCCCAACTTGAGGTGTAAGTAGCCCCAGGCATAATGGCGGTTACTCGCACGTCAAAAGGTTTCATTTCTTCGCGAAGCACCTTGGTCATACCCAATAAGGCGTATTTAGAAATGCAATAACTGCCCCCATTTACATAGGGCATAATACTGGCAGTAGAACACATATTAAAAATATGCCCTTTGGCTTGTTTTATTGAGCTAATAAGGCTGCGAGTAATATGGTAGGCGCTACTCAAATTCGTGTTTATCATTTGTTCAAAATCACCGTCTTTCTCCTCTGTAATGGCTCCTGGCACAAAAGCCCCCGAATTATTTACCAACACTTTTAGTTCGTGAACCGTTGATTTAACAAAATCAGCAAAAATCAAAGCCTCTTCTTTTCGAGCTAAGTCAGCTACCATTGAGTTAATAGCAACTTTAGGGTATTTTGCATTTATTTCGGCCTCTAACCCTTCTAAATCGGCTTGGCTGCGAGCGCAGGTAATAATATCAAACCCTTTGTCTGCAAACAAATTAATAATTGCTCTGCCAATACCTTTTGTGCCGCCTGTAACCACTATACTGCTCTTCATTTTATCATATTTAATAAAGATTCATTTATCTTAATGCAATTTAAGGAAATCTCCATTAATTTGTGCTGTAAACTTAAGTAATGAAAAACATAGGGAGGTATTTTATATTTTTAGGAACTCTTTTTAAGAACAGAGAGACATTTAAAACCTATTTTAAGTTATTTATAAATGAATCGGTAAAAGTTGGCACAAACTCAATATTTTTAATCGCTACGGTTTCTGTTTTTATGGGAGCAGTTACCACCATTCAAACCGCTTTCAATTTAGTAAGTCCCCTCATTCCTAAATATGTAATTGCCATTGTAGTACGCGATATGGTATTGCTAGAGCTCTCACCCACCATTATAGCCATTATTTTTGCAGGCAAGGTGGGGTCTAATATTGCTGGTGAGTTGGGCACGATGCGCATTACCGAGCAAATTGATGCCTTGGAAGTAATGGGTATAAATTCTTCTTCTTACCTAGTATTGCCCAAAGTACTGGCTACTTTGTTTATGTTTCCGGCATTGGTGGTAACATCTGCTTTTTTAAGTATTTTAGGAGGTTATTTGGCCGTTAGTTTTACCGATGTAATTACCCCTGCCGAATACACGCAGGGCATACGTTACCAGCTTAATGAGTTTATGGTCATTTTTGCCATGATTAAAGCTGTAACATTTGCTTTTTTAATATCCACCATTTCCTCATTTATGGGTTATTATACTAAAGGAGGAGCTTTAGAAGTAGGCCAAGCATCTACCAGTGCAGTTACCAATTCGGTAATTGCTATACTTTTAGCCGATTACTTATTGGCACAATTATTAGCTGAATACTTAGTTTCTTTTTAATGATAGAGCTAGACAACGTACAGAAATCGTTTGGAGAGGTAACCATACTTAAAGGGATAAATGCAACCTTTAAACCCGGGCTTGTAAATATGATTATTGGCGCCAGCGGAACAGGCAAAAGTGTTTTATTAAAATGCATGGTAGGGTTAGAGCAACCAACCGTTGGCAGTGTATTTTACAACCAACGAGATTTTTCTCACTCAACTCGTAAGCAGCAAATTGACATTCGTAAAGATATAGGGATGCTTTTTCAAGGGGCGGCATTATTCGACTCTAAAACAGTAGAGGAGAATGTAAGATTTCCTTTAGATATATTAACCACCCTGCCTTTAGATGAAAAACTTGATAAGGTAAATCAAGTTTTAGAGCGTGTTGGATTAACCGATACAAACTCTAAAATGCCTTCTGAATTAAGTGGTGGTATGAAAAAACGAGTGGGTATTGCCAGGGCCATTGTAAATAACTCTAAATATTTATTTTGCGATGAGCCCAACTCCGGACTAGACCCGCAAACAGCCATAACCATCGATAATTTAATTAAAGAAATTACACAGGAGTATAATATAACCACCATTGTGGTTTCGCACGATATGAACTCGGTAATGGAAATTGGCGATTACATTATGTTTTTGCACCAAGGCCTTAAATTATGGGAAGGTTCGTCTGATCAAATTCTGGATTCGGAAATAAATGAATTTAACGATTTTGTTTTTGCCAATAATCTGATGCGGTCGCTTAAAAAATTAAGGAAGTAAGCCGTTATTTTCCACTTTGCTTGAATCCTATTTTAGTTGCTGGCTCGTTATTTTCTAAAACAAGTCTTTTTAGCAAATCAAAAATCTGCTTAATGCTGTGGCTATGATTACCCACTTCAGCTTCTAATTTATTCATTTTAATAAGCAAATCTTGATGTGTAAGCAGCATCAACCTCATTTTAGAAAATATTCTGATAATTTGGATGTTTACAGCGATGGCTCTATCGCTATTTAACACTCCAGAGAGCATAGCAACCCCTTGTTCTGTAAAGGCATTAGGTAATTTCCGAACCCCTCCCCAACTTGATGTTCCAAATTGGAATATCAAGTTATCCAACTCTTCTTTGTTAAGCTTGAACATAAAATCAGAAGGAAACCGCTTCAAATTTCTTTGAATTGCTTTATTTAGATTTCCAGTTGTAACACCATAAAGCTCCGCCAAATCTCTATCAATCATAACTTTCTGGTTTCGAATAAGGTAAATCTTATTCATAACCACTTCATCGGGTGTAGTTATAGCTCTTTTCATACAATTGCATTAATGATTTACAATAACAGGAAAATGTCGATAAAAGTCAAGTTTAACCTTCCCATTTTCATCAAAACAAAGCACTCACACCCGCTCGCATTGAGTGGATAATATCAACGTTTTCGGGTTTTCGACCTTCGTAGAAAAGCTGTATTTGAAGGCCATTAACTAGCCGCTGTTGCCAGCTTAACACCAGCGAATAATTATTGCCGGGGCGCAAGCCCTTTAACAACTCATAGCCCACCGGAGTTTGCTCATCTCCTTTAAATTCGATAGTTGTGTATTTTACTAAGGCATTAAACACAAATTTAGAGGCAGTGCCTATCCGTAGTTCCGAAGAAATTTCATTCAGTAAAGAATAGCTCCCATTTTCGGTCAAATTCGATTGCTCGCTTAATCCGTAATTAAAGCTTGTGGTTAGCCGAAAAGCAGGCTTGGGTTGCCAGGCCATCGAAGGTCCCATTTTAGTATCAACAATTTGATAGTTTCTGCCTTTTAAATAATCGGAGTTGCTAAGCCTATCGGCTAAAAGGCCTTTAAATTCGAGTTGATATTTTCGTTTTACATTCCACCGAATGGCTGCGGTATATTCAACATCCTTTCTACCCTCAAACCCATTGGTGTATAACACTTTTCTGCTTCGGGCTAAATACCCAATGTTAATACCAAACGTGGGGTTGTTCTTGTTAATAAAAAAATTGGATCGAAAACTTTCTCTTGAAGAAAGCAATTTAGAAGTATCAATATCAGCTAAAAACGGAATTAAGCGTGCCGTAAGGTTGTTTTCGGTAGTGCTGTATTGGGTTGTCCAAGCCGTGGTATTCGAAAACCTGCTCATCAACTTTTTAATTCCCTTCTCCTTGCTCCAGTTTCTTGGAAAGCCCAACAAAAGCCGGTAGTTAAATCTATTTTCAAACGCATCTACAAACTCATTAGAGGGCACATAAAGTTTAATAAACCGTTTTTCATCGTAGTTAAAAGCCTCGTAAAACTCATCAAGGTCTTTAACCCCATCTCCATTATCATCGCGCCAAGTATGGGTTCCTTCACCCGTAGGCACTTCAATAAATACGTATTCTCGCTTGAGCACACGCGAATTAGCAATATTATAACTCAACTCATTGCGAATCGACTTGGGGATAATATCGCCTATCCAATCCAGCCGACCCGAAATACTTTCGATATTGGGCTGAGCCTGTAACTTATTACCTAAATCTCTGTAATTTAACACAAGGTTTATGGTGTGATTAGCACCTAATTTCGTTTTTAACTTAGCGGTAACGGTTTCTGCATTAGTGGCATCCTTGAGTTCTCCACTTTGAGGAAGTTTATCCAGCCGTTTTGAATAAAGTACTTCAAATTGTGTGGTTGTGGATAAATTACCTCTCACAAAAAACTGGTGCTCATCAAAATAATTCCTGGAAGAGATAATCGAATCGGTTTGGGTATCTACCGTAGTGTTTTGTTGCAAAATATAACGGTAGCCCGGTTGTACCTTGCCTTTTATATAGGCTTCGGCATTTAGTTTTCGCCATTGGGCAATGGATGTTGGGAGGGTGCCATCCATCATAAAGGCAGTGGCATTTACTTGTAAAAATCCAAGCGACTTTACCAATTTCAATTGATGCTGAAACCCTTGCACCGTATTTTGTTTAGAGCGATAGCTCGCATTATAATTAAAAAAATTTAGCACATCTTTTTCAATACCAACACCCGCTTTTACATTAATATCCTCTGTGCCCAAATTATTGCCTCGGGTGGCTATACCCCAATCTCTATCAAACTCCACCCTCCTAAATCTATCGATAATAGTAAAGTATTTGCTCAAGTATTCAGTTTCGAAATTGGTAGAAAAAGTGTATTTGGACTTGCCTATTGGCTTTTTAGTAATGCTACCACCAATGGCAAATGCCTGCCCATCATTATCTTGGGCATCTAACTCTGAAAACTGGTTTTTATCTAGTTGAGAAAATGCCGATTCAAAATAGATACTGCCATTGGTGCCTAACTTTACATTGCCACTAATCGACACCATTTGCTTTTTATTAGGTGCCGTTAATAAAATAGAGGGAATATAGTCGCCCTGCCCATATCCTACCCACTCATAAACCCGGCCTTGCGCCACATATTCTAAAATCCGATAATTTCCTTTGCCGTGGCCAACTTCGGTAAATTGCACCGTAAATAATTCATTAAGCTCAGCCGTTGTAAACACAAAAATAGTTTCCGTTTGCCCACCGGCTAATGTGTCTTTTTTGAGATATAATAGCTTATCGGGGTTATATTCTGCTAATTTTTCGCCTGGCACCACCGCTTGCTGTAAGCTATCACCGGCATCGTTCAAAATCTGCTTGTCGCTATCGGAGAGCGGCCTGAATAATGATTTGTTTTTGTTGTCCTTTTCTTGATAATACTCAATACCCAACTTAACCTTGCCTACCTGTTGGGTGTGCGAAGCCGTTATAATGGATCGTGCATAACTGCGCACCGCATATTCATAATCAACACGAATACGCGAATACCTTGTAAGCAACACATTACTTGTAAATTCTATTTCGGCTTGGTTATAGTCGATTACATAATCGTTATCATAGCCTCTGATTAGCTGTTTGCCATCTAAATACACTTTTTCTGAATTGGCTATAATAATTACGAAGCCAAGCCCATCGGGTGGAGGAATTTTATAAGGCCCATATACGCCTTCTTGCATATCAAGCCGCTCTGAAGCAAACTGCCCTTTGGCAGCAGATGCCCCAACCGAAGTAGTTGAATTTTTGCCAAAATAATCTATTTCACCTCCAAGTACATTTTTTCGATATTTTAAAAAACGAGTATCCCCATTTTCTAACACCACATCTCCTCCGGTAACCGAAAATTTATCGTTGTATAATTGAATAAAAACCTTGTCGAAATCTTGCAATTGCTGCGTATTACCTTCGGGCTGAAAGGGTATATCTTGGTCGGTGATAGAAGCACGAATGTTGAGGTCATCGGACAGCTTGCCCTCTAAATTAAGATTTAGGCTTGAATTAACCGAAAGGTTTTGCGTGTTGCCCGTAGAAAACCCTCTACTAATTTGGCCACTTCTATTTAATTCGCCCATATCAAATAGCTCTTGGCGTTTATCAGCATACCCCGCCAAAACCCCTTTTTTTTGCGCTGTAAAAAGAGCTGTTGAATCGTAATACCGTGTAGAATCAACTTTATACACCTTTGAAAATACTGGTGGCAACACCGAAAAACATACCTCTAAACTATCCGTTAAGTTCGCCTTTAACTCCACTTTAAATTGAGTAGCATTAATAGGAATAACCGCATAATCAATAGTAGTATTAGAAACTGTAATGGTTTTAAATACAATAAGTTGAGTAGAAGTAACAGTAGCAGATTTAGTAATTTTTTGGCATTGAAAGTTGGTTTCTTGCGCTCGAATATCGAGTACCAACAATATAAACAAGCCTGCAATAAGCCACCGCATTATTTTATAATTGGAAATTCAATTGTAAATATGGTTCCCTCGTTAGGTTCGGAACTAAAATAAATTTTGCCTTGCATATTTTCTACACCATATTTAGTCATTGCCAAACCAATGCCAGAGCCTTGTTCTTTGGTTGTAAATTTTGGAATAAACACTTTATCCCATATTTCTGGAACAATTCCAGCTCCATTATCGCTTATGGTAATTAATAATTGTTCGCCAATTATAGTTTTAATTACAACTTTAACCTGTGTTTGATTCAACTGAATGGATTGTTTAGCATTTAGCAGCAGGTTATTTAACATACGCAATAATAGCTCCGCATCTACCTTGCTATATACTTTCTGGTCGGCCAATTGTAACTTTACTTCAAGGGTCTTTTCAGCAGAAAAAAGAGCCACCGATTTTCGAATAATCGAATGTACTTCTTCTCTTTTAACCACAGGTGTAGGCATTTTTGCAAACTCACTAAACGAAGAGGCTATGCTATTCAACGTTTCTACCTGATCCAATACTGCTTGCAAAGGAATGGCTAATTCTTTAGAAAATTTTTCAGTCCCCTTAAGTTTATTGGTCAGGCGTTGCAGGGTAAGTTTCATAGGAGTTAGCGGGTTTTTAATTTCGTGTGCCACTTGTTGAGCCGCCTCTCTCCACGCCTTTTCCTTTTCCGATTGTTTTAAAGATACCTTACTCTGCTCCAGCTTTGCCAACATTTGGTTATACGCCTTAATTAACATTCCTAGCTCATCTGACCATTGGATGTGAATAGGTTCCGTTTGTGCTGAAAAACTTGTGGATTTAAGTTTATCACCAATGAGCTTTAGCGGACGTGTAAGCCATTTACCTGCAAAATAAGTGGCAAGCATTGTTGCAAAAAGCACAATAACAAATACATTTAAAATGGTATTAAATGCTTCTCTTTTATTGGTACTTAATGAAGTGTTGGTGCCAAAAAATGGCACCGAAATTATACCTAGCATTTCACCTGTTTCGTCCGATTTTACAGCTGCATAGGAGTTTCTGTACGTTAGCTCATCTATCGACTCTTGGAGAACCAAATGATTCTTCCCTTTTTCTTTAATTACCGTTAACGCATATTGATTAATGTAGGGAGCCAGCACCTTTTTATTAAACACGCTAGGTTGAGAGCTACTGATGAGCAGTCCATTTAAATCGAATAAATTAATATCTAACTCCGTATTATCAGATAGAAGTTCTAACCTATTTACCAATTCATCATAACTAGTTTTATCCTTTAAAAAATTAGCGAGGCCGGCACCTAATTGGTTAGATAGCCGATCTACCAGTGTAGTTTTGGTAAGATTAGATTCTGTTTCGAAAGAACTGGACAGTAACCTAAAGGTAACTCCGGTAACAAGAATAAGTGGAATAATAAATACCAAATTTAAGTACAATATAATTCGCTCGGTATAGGAAAACGATTGTATTTTTTGTTTGCTAATGAAAGGAATTACAAACCAAACGATTAAAATTGGGAACAAAGTAATGAGCCAAATAAACGAAAAATTAGAAAGAATAATCTTCGTTTTGTTAAAAGCAGTACTCGCAATTATAAGCCTGTTTTTATCGGTACGTGCCACATAAATTAATCCATTATTAAACCAAACTGCTTTGTTTTGCACGTTAGCAGCCATCGGAAATTCAATGGCTCCAACTGAGTTTACCATTTTACCATTGAGGTAATAGGCAAAACCAGTGTCGTTATTAAAGGACAAACCAAACCTATCATCAACCAATAACGAAGGATAAACCAATGCTCCAGAAAACTGTTTTTCAATAAGCTCCACCAAAACGTAACCAATTACCATATTCCTGCGCTTTATGGTCACATAACCAACATAATGCTTGGCAAAATTGTAGATTTCATCGTTAATCCTAAATACTGACGGATATTCAGTTCTATTGGGTTTGCTATCTAAGCCCTTTAGTTTTTGAAAAACTGTAGAGGAGTCTTTAGCCCCCTCCAAAGGCACACCTTTGGCATCGTATAACCTTATTTGCTGTTCATATTTACTCAAATACGAATTTAAAAACACTTGCCTTATCTTACTTATTACGGTTTTTTTAGATAAAAAAGGGCTTGAAAAACGTGATCGAATAAATTGATCTGACGATAGATCGTTAAGCGCAGAAGACAGCAGAAACTCTCCAAACTCATCGGAACGAGCCAATTTTTTAGATAATACAGAATTCAGTTCTGTTATTTTATGTTGTGTTTCAAAGGTATTAATGGCCACACCATTAATAATAGAGAGTAATCCAAAAAACAACACAATATAGAGGAATCGTTTATACGAAGTTGTATAAAGCGACCTTGCAAAATCGAAATACCATAATACAATAATGACCCCTAAATTGACCCCTGCAAGATGCCCAACCGGCATATTAGCCACATACGATAATGGCAAAAACAGGAGTAATGCCGCTCCTAATAAGCCCAAAAGGTGCTTAATATTGGATACATATTTTAATAAATGCCGTATAATAAAGTGATAGAATAAAAACGTAGATAAATTAACCAATATCACAATTGCAAAAGTTATGCCCCTCGTCCATTCAAATTGCAACGATTGCGATATATCGATGGAAACCTGGGAGTTATCATAGATGGATCGTAATTGAAAAAATGGGTAATTGATTACCCAAAAAGTGAGAAAAGTTAATAATAGCAAGAGGCCAACAGATACCACTTTGTTGGTTGGTTCAGCAAACAATTTTAAAAACCACTTATTTCTTGCCCAAACTCCAAGCCTAAAACTAATTAGTAAAATAAATAAACTGTTAATAAGTAAATCTGCCATTGACCTTTCGAACCAAGAAACGGCATAATACTGAGGATCGAACAAATTTACCCCTGCAAATACGGTAGTACCCTCCATTAAAGGAAAAACCAATTTAAAATAAGCCCAACCTAGCAATATCATAACTACCTCCAACGATTTTTTTCTTTTTAAAACAAACCGATACAACGCATAATAAAACAACAGTTGTAAAAGAAGCAGCAAAAAATCGATGTAAATAATGGGCATAACAATGGCTGGCTTATACCCTTTTTCTAATTTTATTTGAAAGATGGGGCTACCATTAAACGAAATAGTATGACCTTTTAACTCGGTTTCTAAGGCCGCAATTTCAATCCTCCCTTTTTGACCAATGGCAGGGTTTAAGCCAGACTGAATGTACATATTATTGATGGGGTATTTTCGATGGAGTGTAATTAACGAAAACACTTCATAAACGCTAGACTTATAACTAACAACCCATTTACGAACAATAAATTTGCCATAGGGTTTATCAATAAACCGATAACGAACGGAGGATTTTACATCTTTGTAATCAGGAACAAACTTAAAATCGGACCAATTGATGAGCTTTTTATTTTCGAAAATAAAGAAAGGATAGGGCGTTTCTGCCTTTTTGCTTACTGCTACCTTACCAAATAAAGACAAACTATCCAGTATGGCAATCATTTCATATTCTTGCGCTTGTACTTGATTTTGGATAGCGTTGGCAATAAATTGTTCGTTTCTGGCAACTTGCGCAAATTGCTCTTCAACCCACCAGCGCACCAACAAGGTTAAGAGGATAAGGATAAAAGAAGTATATAAAAGAGTCTTATTTTTCACAGCAGAAGTAAATATAAGAGATATCTGATTATCACTTTGCCTGAGCAATAATTTAATCCTCTTTATTTCTCTGACAATTGCTTGCGGCTTTGCTTATACCAAATATATCCTACGGTTGCCACTAATAAATAGGGTGCTGCAAACAAATACATAATACCAAAGTTTAAGGTAGAGGCCAACTGCTCCTGGCTACCATTGCTCACATTGGTTTCGAGGGTGGCACGGCACATAGCGCATTGGGCAAAAGATGCACTGCTATTTGATAAAAATAACACAACTAACCCCAGAAAAGTATAAAAACGTAGCATAGATGCAAAATTAGTGAATTTTAACCTGAATTATTCATTATGTACATCAGTATCCCTTGCAGGAGACACTGATGGGGTGGGATATGCTCGGGATGCGATTGTATAACAAAATTTCGCTAACTTTATATTGTTGTTGCAACATTAATAGACTATTGTCTAATTTTTAGTTGTTTTAGTGTTTTTAGTTGTTTTTATTAATCCTATTAGCTTTATTTGGGCTAAGTTAAGTTTACACTAAACCATTTAAAAAAACTGACCTTATGAAACATTCAAACCACCAAACCACCAAACCACCAAACCACCAAACCAATTTAACTTTCAATCGATAATTAAGGTTGCTGTTTTTACACTATTTTTAGTTATATGCAATTCTTGCCGCTTGCAAAACGAAGGTTTACCCGAACCAAACACCCAATTTGATAACTTTGTAGAAGGGCAAATTGTACTTGGCAAACAGCTCGAAAACCCCTACACGGTAGAAAATATGAAAAAAGCACATGAGAATCTATCTACAAACGGCAGATCGGGGGCAAACATTAGAACAACACACCTCTACCTAAAGTTTAACCCGCAAAACGAAGAAGACCTCGACTTGCTAAAGAGCGACACTACGTTAGAATGGTATGATTACCCGCTAGATTATGAAATGATAAGCGGAGGGTTATTTTACCACGACCCTGCCATACCTACTAATAAGCCAACTTATCAATATGTAGCCGTTAAAGTAGATAAAGAGGTGCCAAGTGTTAACTACGAAATACTAGCAGAATTATATTTACCTGAAGAAGATGTAGAATTAACACAAAATGGAGCAAACAGCACACTGGCAAACGCACTAGTTGATGAAGCACTTAAGCTAACAAATAACCTACCCGAAGCAAGCCAAAGCAACTCTACTAATGCAAAAGTGGCAAGCAATACATGGAACCCTGCCGGCAAAATACAAGTGTGGGACGATGTAATTGGCACACATACTACAACAACACGGGTATTTCACTACTGGGAGTATTATGATTGTGAAGATGAAGGTGGAGGCATGCAAATGCAAACTATAGTTCTACCTGGCGAACAATGCAGGCGAGCCATATACCGCACTGAAACCAGTGACCCTATGGCAGGCAGCAAAATACCTTTAGCGGGTGTAAAAGTAAGGGCTCGTAGCTGGTTTAAAACCCGCACCGCCCTAACCAATGCACAAGGCAATTACTACATTAGCTTTTTTAGAAACCAAGTAAACTACAGTATAAAGTGGGAACGAAACGATTATGACATTAGGGATAATCGATTTTTCCAGGCTTATTTTTCCGGCCCTAAGAAAAAAGGCAATTGGAATGTAGATTTGGTAAGCGGAAAAGCCTTAAGGCACGCTACTATACATAGGGCTGCCCATCGGTATTTTTACCAGAATATTGGAGGATTAAACCCTGCAACCAGACTTAGCAGATTAAAACTAGCTTATATAGATAAAGTAGGCACCGGAATAAATCGGGGGTATTTGCAGCATGGTACGCTTGGTTTATATGCAGCCATAAAAATATGGGGTAAAAATGAAAATGATAATAGTGCCTATTATGATACCAATCAAATTTTTAGCACAACCATACATGAAATTGCGCATTCTATGCATATTAAAGAAATGGCAGGTCTTGTTCAATTTATGCAAGTAGATAAATTAATACGCGAAAGCTGGGCCAATGTAGTGGAGTGGTTTATTACGCGATTAGAATATAATGAGCGAGGCGTAGCCAATTATGATAGGCCTAATATAAATAGAGACCCAATAAGAAATCCAGCAGATCATATACAATGGTGGGATAATACTGTTGATGAAGAGGCTTTAGACTACACGCCAATATTTATTGATCTGATAGATGATTTTAACCAAACTACTGGCCTAAATGACCAAATTACAGGTTATACGATGCCAACCCTTGAACAGGTAATTTTAAAACATGCTTATGGGCTAACATCCTTTAGAGATAGGCTTAAAGCCAACAGGCCTGCCGGTGTTACCAACCAGCAAATTGATGATTACTTTACTTATTACTTTAATTTATAAAATTATGAAAAGTACAATATTCATTTTAATTGCTTTTATATTCTCATCATGCACGGAAGCTCCAGTTGGTGATAGCACTTATACTACTTTAATTAACCAATCGGGTCATGATATTGAGTTGCAAGAATTTCTAAATGGCATTTATAGCACCTCAAGTTTTATAGATAATAATCAAAGCAAAGATTTTAATTTTATATCAGGAAATCCTGGAGGCTTTACCGGGCCTTCTATTCGTCCACTGTCATACTCAGATTCCATCCGAATTATTTATTACGAAAAAGCTTCTATTTGGCATACCACAGATGAAAACTCACCTGTAAGCAGAAGTTTAATGTTGGAAAGTTCGTACGAGGGTGGTAAAGTAGGAGATGGGGTATATGAGTTTACTTATACCTTTACACCCGAAGATTATGAGGAGGCATTGGAGTTTGGGGAGTAGATTGCCCACAGATTTCGCAGATTAGCGCAGAAAATATGCATACACTCGGGGTGCGACTCGCAGTCGCGCTCCGAGTTTACACATATACAATGGTGGGATAATACTGTTAATGAAGAGGCTTTAGACTACACGCCAATATTTATTGATCTGATAGATGATTTTAACCAAACTACTGGCCTAAATGACCAAATTACAGGATATACCATGCAAACGCTTGAACAGGTAATTTTAAAACATGCTTATGGGCTAACATCGTTTAGAGATAGGCTAAAAGCCCATAGGCCTACTGGAGTTACCAACCAACAAATTGATGATTACTTTGTCTACTATTTCAACTTATAAACTTAATATAAAATGAAAAATGTATTAATATTAATCGCAATAGTAATAACAGTTTCATGTACAGAACCAATTGGGGATAGAGCAAATACAACTCTGATAAATAATTCAGGACATTCTATTGAAATGCAGATATACCATAGTGGAGAATTTCAATCAGTAACAATAATAGATAATAATAAAACCAAAGAGTATCAAGACGGAGGTAAACCAGGACTAACGGTGGGGTTCTTTCTTCCTCCTTTTGATGCAGATTCTATTCGAATTATTTATTTTAAAAAAGCCTCTATCTGGCATACCGAAGATGAAAACTCACCTGTAAGCAGGAGTTTAATGTTAGAAAGCTCGTACGAGGGTGGTAAAGTAAGAGATGGGCTTTATGAGTTTACTTATACCTTTACACCTGAAGATTATGAGGAGGCATTGGAGTTTGGGGAGTAGATTGCCCACAGATTTCGCAGATTAGCGCAGAAAAATATGCTTACACTCGGGGCGCGACTCGCAGTCGCACTCCGAGTTTACACATATACAATGGTGGGATAATACTGTTAATGAAGAGGCTTTAGACTACACGCCAATATTTATTGATCTGATAGATGATTTTAACCAAACTACTGGCCTAAATGACCAAATTACAGGATATACCATGCAAACGCTTGAACAGGTAATTTTAAAACATGCTTATGGGCTAACATCCTTTAGAGATAGGCTTAAAGCCAACCGGCCTACTGGTGTTACCAACCAACAAATTGATGATTACTTTGCTTATTACTTTAATCTTTAGTACTATGAAAAATATAATATACTTATGTTCTTTATCAATCATTTTGCTTAATTCCTGTGTTGAAGGCCCGGTTGGCGACATTACCTATACAACCATATTAAACAATTCTGAACATAACATAGAATTACAAGAATTTTATAATGGCGCATACAGGTCTTCTGCCTTTATAGATAATAATCAATCCAAAGAATTTAAATTTGGCCCTGGCGGCCCTGGAGATCCCACTGGGGCTCATATTCTCCCTCTAGTTAATGTTGATTCCATCCGAATTATTTATTACGAAAAAGCCTCTATTTGGCATACTACAGATGCAAACTCACCTGTAAACAGGAGTTTAATGTTAGAGAGTTCGTACGAGGGTGGTAAAGTAAGAGATGGGGTATATGAGTTTACTTATACCTTTACACCCGAAGATTATGAGGAGGCATTGGAGTTTGGGGATTGAATTGAGGTGTCCCGCAGATTTCGCAGATTAGCGCAGAAAAATATGCTTACACTCGGGGCGCGACTCGCAGTCGCGCTCCGAGTTTACACATATACAATGGTGGGATAATACTGTTAATGAAGAGCAATTA
>JALSJD010000157.1 GCA_026989535.1 Cyclobacteriaceae bacterium | reverse complement strand
AGAGTACCACAAAGAAGCACAAAGTGGCACGGAGTTTTTTGTTTTTGCAAGTCATTTTGTAATGTAATGAGAGTGGACTCTTTTGCGAATTTGCTAAATTTTTAAGTAGGGTAATCATCATTAAGTGTGTTTCTCTGTGAAACTCTGCATTTTAACTTTGTGTTGCTCTGTGGTTACTGATTTTAAAAGTTAACCACAGAGTACCACAAAGAAGCACAAAGTGGCACGGAGTTTTTTATTTTTGCAAGTCATTTTGTAATGTAATGAGGGTGGTCTCTTTTGCGAATTTGCTAAATTTTTAAGTAGGGTAATCTTTATTAAGTGTATTTCTCTGTGAAACTCTGCATTTTATCTTTGTGTTGCTCTGTGGTTACTGATTTTAAAAGTTAACCACAGAGTACCACAAAGAAGGCACGGAGTTTTTTATTTTTGCAAGTCATTTTGTAATGTAATGAGGGTGGTCTCTTTTGCGAATTTGCTAAATTTTTAAGTGGGTAATCTTTATTAAGTGTATTTCTCTGTGAAACTCTGCATTTTATCTTTGTGTTGCTCTGTGGTTACTGATTTTGAAAGTTAACCACAGAGTAGCACGGAGTTTTTTATTTTTGCAAGTCACTTTGTAACGCTCTCGATGGGTATCCGAAAGGAGAAATCTTAGCTAACTAGATGTTTTTCTAATTGGCTAAGATTCCTCCGGAATAACTTGCTACTCGGATGAGTACGAGTGTCAAGTTTACTTTCCAACCACATCAACCCAACGCCCAGCTTTGGTAGCAAAAATGGAATTATCGTACATAGCACCTACCGAAATGGAAGGCAGGTAATAATTGCCTTTATAAGCTGCATTTAGCAATACTGTAAATGTTTTGGCTTGGTTTGGGTTCAAATCAAAATAATGCATCACTCGGTCATCTCGAATATCCATATAAGTTACCTCTGCATTAGCCGTTTCCGAGCCATCCAATCGGGTGTTGATAATCTCCCATCCCGAAGGGAATATTTGAGTTAAGGCAAGCTCATTATACACCCCTTTTTGCCCTGGGTTGCTAATGGTAATATTTGCTTTAAAATTGCTACCTTGTGCTAATTTGTTTACATTAATGGAGTTGCCATTCATATCCGTATAAAGTACTTTCAACTTAATATTTCGGGTAATCGCTTCTTCGTTGCCTTCCACAGGTGTGCCTGTGCTAATTAAACGAGCAAATATGGGTGCTTCTCCATTATTGGTAATGTTAATGGTGGAGACCTTATCTGCCTTGGTAAGGCTTACCTGATTAATAAAATCGGTGCCGTTTACCGTGGAGCTGCTGCCCGCAATATTCACTGTGACGTTTGTGGCCTCATCAAGCTTAAATTTATTGGCATATTTGGCAATGGCAATAAAGCTATAAGCTGTGGTTTGGGTACTCATCCACTGGTTTTTATCACCCATTTTTTGCGCAAGTTGAATCAATAGCTCAAAGGCTTTTTCCTTTTGATTCAGTTCCAGCAGGGTTTCTAAAATCATTGCCTGGTCTCTGGTAGAAGAGCCAAAGCTATTGTGGTAATTTACAGGGGTGGTTTCAGCTTCTGCCAGCCCTTCGATTAATTTTACCGCTTGCTTATCCATTCCTGCTACTGCATAAGCCGAAGCCAATCGCCATTTAGCCGAAAGGCTTATGTTATCGTTTTCGCGCATTCGGTTCATGGCTCCTTTGGCAGGGCTGCCCGCCAACGCCAAGGTGTAGAGTCGGTATGATTGGATTAGGTCATCATTATTATCTGAGTTGGATTTGCTCCACGAGTTAGCGCGTTGTTTTTGGTAATTTATCCAATTGGATAGCATTCCTTCTGAAACGGCATAGCCTGCTTTTTTAGCTTCTACCATAAAATGCCCTGCATAATTGGTGCCCCACGCATTTGCATAGGTATTACCTGGCCAGTAAGAAAACCCTCCTGAAGTTAATTGAAAAGAGCTAAGACGAGCAATTCCTGCTTCTACATTTTTTTGTACTTCCACTTGTTTGCCTTCGGGTAAGCGCATTAATTTGTTAAGGTATAGCTGTGCAAAAACTGCCGAAGTAGTTTGCTCGATACAGCCGTGTGGAAACCTAATTAAATAACCCAGCCGTTGCTCAATATTTAACGAAGGCATTGAACTTAGTTCAATGGTGGCCGTATTTTGCCCCAAAATGCCTACTGGTGTATAATTGGTGTTCCAACTTTCGTTGGCATTTACTACCTTATCCTCAATGGTGGTAATGGCAGGGTTACGAGGGATTACGTTAAGCTCTATATCGTAGCTTGCTTCTAATTTACCCGATCTGGCTGTTACTTTTACTTTGCCAATGCCCAAAACTTCCTTGGTGGCAATATCGAAATATACCACTTGGTCGCCTGCTTTTTTAAAGGTTACAGAAGCCGTTTTTTTACCATTGAGTGCTAGGCCACCCGAGGCTTCCACAATTAATGATACATTTTTAACATTATCAGCCAAGGCAAAAACGTTTACAGGAAGCTTCATTTGCTCACCTGGACCCGCTACGCGAGGTAAAGTGGCTAAAATCATTAGGGGCTGTTTAACAGGAGTAACCTTATCGGCCATACCAAATGCACCTTTGGTGGAGGCTACTACCATTGTTTTTACACTGCCAATATACTGGGGCATACGAATGGTATGTTTTTGCGATTCACCTGCTTTTAATTGGAAGGGACCCAAAAACTTAACCACTGGTTTAAAGCGATTGGCTTCTTTTTGTTCTTTTTCCTCTAATTCACCATCGCCACCAATGGCTAAAAGATGTTTCATTTCACCCGAAAAAGCCCCTATTACATCGTCATATACATCCCAAGTTTTAATACCTAAGGCTTCGCGCTTAAAGAAAGAGGCCCATGGGTCGGGTGTTTTATAATTGGTGATATCCAATAATCCTTCATCTACCATTGCAATGGTGTAGCTCATTGCCTTGCCTGTGCTTTCGCTCACTTCAACGGTAAATTTTTGCTCGGGTCGTAGCTCATTGGGCATTTTAATTACAGGTTTTAACACGGTGGTGGCATCCACTACTTTAATAGATTGCACCCCGTATAATCGTATGGGTAAATCATTTTTTTCTTGCCCATGGGGTTGAATCATGGTGAGATTTACATATACATTGGGAGCCATTTCGTTGGTGGCTTCAAAGGCCACATTGGTGTTGCCTTCTTCGGTTTTTACCCAAAATGTTTCCAGCACCTTGCTGCCAGATTCTAAGCTTACTAACAGTCGGTTGCCTTGGGTAGTGGGTATCGATAAGGTAATCTGCTCTCCCACCTTATATTCTTCCTTTTCGATGGCAAAATCGAGCATTGCCGCTCCATCTAAATCGCCTCGTTTGCCTTTGCCCGCCCAACCGGGCCAATCGAGGTATAGAATTTGGCCAGCAGAATGCCCCGAATAGGAGTCGGTTACTTTTACGTAATAACGACCCCACTCAGGGTAGTCGATTCTAAGCTTCCAGGTTCCCTCTCCATTACGTGTGCTAATAGAGCTAGTTTGCACAGCTTCTTGATAGGAGTTGCCTACGTAACTACTGATATTATCATACGAGCTATCCCACCACCATTTCCAATCGAGTTTGTATAATTCTACTTTTACCGTGTTTCGGCTTACGGGGTTGCCTTCCGCATCTACGGTAGCTATACGAATGCTGTGGTCTTCATCGGTTAATAAAATACCTCTTTTGTCTCCTTCGGGCACTTTAACCCCTACAAAACTTGAGAAAGGGTAGTAGGGTACGGTTACGGAGCTAATGCTAAAATCTCCTCCTTCTTCATACACTTTTCCCAGAAACCTGGCATTTAATGCACCTGGTGCACCTTCTACATTTCCTAAATTGATAGTTACCTTGGCATAGCCATCTGCATTCACCCTGCCTTGATAAACCATTACTCGTTCACCGTAAAAATCTTTCGATTCATCATCAAAACTATAATTAGGATATTTTTTAAACTTGGTAGTAACAGGTGAAAGGAGTAATTCGTACTCTGCATTTAGGTTGCCAGCTGTGGCTCCGGTTAGCCATCGTACATTTAAATCACCAGTAACATACTTATTATTAGCGGTAAATTTATCATCATCAAATTCTAATTTTACTTTTAATCGGTTGGGTTTAATGGTTTCAATTTTTACAGTTTTTGTAAAGGTGGCACCACCTACCTTGGCTTTCGCCTGCCAGTTGCCTGTTGGTGCATCGGTGGCGGTTATAAAATCGAACCGATACATATTACCAATGGCATTGGCGCTTACTTTGCGAGAGGCTAATTGGCCGCTCGGGTTATACAGCTCCATTACTACTGGGTGTTTTTGGGGTACTTCGTTGGCTAAGTCTTCTAAAATAAATCCTAGGTGAACGGTGTCGGCTGGTCGCCAAACGCCTCTTTCGCCATACAAAAAGCCTTTTAGGCCGTTGGTGATGCTTAAGCCAGATACATCAAAATTGCTGAGCGAAAGGGAAGAGCCATCGTCTAATTTTAAATAACCTGTTTGTCGATCTTTTTTGGCCACTACTACAAAGGGTTTTCCTTGGGTGCTTAGCTCAACTTTTCCATCGGCATTTGTTTTGCTTTCGGCTAGTAATTGTTGCTGATAGTCAAATATTTGCACGGTAACGCCTTCCATAGGGTTGGTGCTTAATAGATTGGTAATAAAAATGTGCACATTTCCACCTTCTCTGTTTTTTGCAATTATGCCCAAGTCGGATGCAAAAAGTGTTTTGCTTACGCTCCTTCGGTTGCCATAATACGAGCTGCTGCATGGGTTGTCGCGCTGCTCCCAATCATAATTATAATCGTAGTAATATTCATAGCTATCCCAATAGGAGGCTTCGTCTTGTGCACCCCAATCATCGGGTAGCTCTTCAATTTCTTCCTCATCTGCTGTATTAGCACAAAAAAAGATGGAATGTTTCTTTTTAAATCCAATTTTAATCTGATAAATAGCACCAGATTCTGTGCTAATTATATCTTCTAAATCTAATGTAAATCGGTTCCAACTATTTAAATCAGTAACGCCACTGGTGTTTAAAGAAATGGTTTTTTGAATAATAGGCTTACCTACTCTTCGTAACTGATAATCGCCACTTAGGCTGTTTACTTGCAGGTGTTGGAGGATGTTATCTTCGTAAATTTTAACTACGGTAATGTCCACAGCATTTAAGCCAACGGCTTCAAACGGGAGCACCAACCCTTTTGAATTTGGCATAATGGCTTTATTACCTGTATCAACCAAACGTACTTCGGGCTTGCTTTGTGTAAATTGAAGGGTAACGGTATAATCTTCTTTTAGCTTAAAATTGGCTATGTTTTTAATGGCTTTGTTAATTACCAAATCCGCTTCGTTTTCGATGGTGGAAGTTGGATAAATTTTAAGCTCATTTATGTTAATTACAATGCGCGGTATGCTGCTTAAATTCGAAAATTCTACCAATCCATTCAAATTTTGCTTTTCATTGAGCGGGTCAGAAAACAACACTGAAATATAATTTTCTTTGCCTCGTTTAATTTGGCTCGAAACAACTTTGTAATCACTTAATGAAGGAATCTCAATTTCAATTCCTTCTGATTTGGATAAACCAATGGGTTCTCCTGATATTATAAGCTCCACAGGTGTGGCTGATTCGGCTCGAGTGATGTCTTCTACTGTAAATTTATATTGATTATTACCTGCCGAACCATTCCATGTTATTTTTAAAGTAGTGCTTCCTTGCTTAGCTGTAATCATTTTTTTAATATTATCAAACTTGGCAAAATCTGCTGTTTGCAGTTGGCCTTCTACCTTAACCTTGGTTAAATCCTTTTTAGAATAGAACCGGATACCACTTGTTTTAACATCAAAATTTTGAATTAAGGTTTGAAATTCAAACTTGAATTTTTCTTTATCTCCTGTGTTTTCGGGGAAAAGTGCTTTTAAATCTACGGTGGATTGGTAAGCCTGCCCACTTGTTAAATTTTTGGCAGGTTCAAATACAATGGTTCTATTATCTTGCCAAAAAGTTTTGCCTTCTAACTTTGGCGAAAATTTAAAAATAGATTTTTCGATGGTTTTGCCTGCCAATGAATCGCCCCAGTTCTTTGCCAGCTTTAGTTTAATAGAAGAAGTGATGGAGATAACTCCTGCCGTATGCGAAGTAATTTGATCTACGAATAAGCTCTTGGGGCTGCTAAAATCTGCTTTTTTATTGCCTTTATTACAAGCAGTGGTAATAAGCAGTGCGGAGAGTAGGAGGCAGGCTAGTTTTTTCATTGTGGTAAGTTAAAAGAATGTGGTATAAAATGCCAGTATTAAACCTAAAAGCAAAAGGGATTTTTATTGACTTTACAAAAGAACGAAACTTAATCGTTATTTAACATCCCAATTAATAGGGGTTTTTGGGCTCATCACCCTACCCATCTGGTAGTTGTTGGCCAAAAGACCAATAATGGGGTGGTACAAAAAAAGGCTTGCCAACCTGGCAAGCCTTTTAAATTTAAGAATAAACCCTGCATCTGTTGGTTAAAAGACCAACGGGGGTGTAAGAATAGATTAAAGACCCATTATACCAGCCCAATCTGTAGCTACGTGAACTCCATCTAAAGTTGTTTCAGGCGTATTGGCGCCTTGTCTAATTCCAACTTGGGCTAAATCTGAAGGATCTACTCCATCGTTAGAAACAGCATCTGCTGAACCTGGCTCTGTAGCTGCTGCATTATCTAGTACAAAAAGTGAAGCAGATCCTGCCGCAAAATCGTACTTAATCACAAGTAAATAAGTAGTTGCGTAGGAGTAACTACCTACTACATATTGCGGAACAGTGCCACTAGTGCTATTTTCCCTTATACCAAAATTCAAGTTTCCAGCACCATCATCTTTTGCGTAAACTCTTGCAAAAAAGGCTCCAGATTCATTTCTTAAATGATAGAAATAATCATCGCCATTTGCGTCAAATGAAGCAATATTTACTAAGGTCGATACATAAACTATCCCCGAAGTTTGTTTCGCATAAAGCCTTGAAGCATCTTCTGCACTAGTATTTGGATCTGTAATTCCAACTGAACCACCTACACCTGATGAAGGATAACTCGTCATAGAGAAACTAGAGGGTAAGTAGGCAAGTGGTAGTTCATTTATTCAAGAAGTTTTTGAAAAGCACGGCATACCCTGATACATTAAACACAGATCAAGGGGTACAATTCACAAGTAATCTATTTACAAATAATAAGCATAAAAAAACTGTCCAGACAATTGGGGACACATCAGTTATCTATTATGGATAATTCTAATGTTGTTTTGTCGCCAAGCTCCACACCGCCTGTGGCTTCTGTAAGTTTAAACGTTATTACTCTTGCGTCATTTTCCTCGGTATCATCTACTGGAGTAATTGTAAACGAGGCAGTGGTAGCCCCTTTAGCTATTGCTATTTCGAACGAACCTGAAGAACCATTGGGGTTGGTTACATAATTAGTGGTGTAAGCCACGCCTGTACCGTTTGTAATAGAAACCGTTAAAGTACCTGCTTCGGTAGTGGCTTCTGCTAAATTAATGTTTACTTGTGCAGCACCCCCAACATCCTCGTTTACCGTAGCATTGGTAAACTCAAAGTCTGCTTTTTGCTTTTCGGGTACGGGGTCTTCCTCTTTTTTGCAACTTAAAACCACTACAAAAAGGAGCAAAAACAGCCCAAGTGATTTCAATAAATTTGACATCGAATTCGTGTTTTTCATAATTTTTAAATTAATTACCAGTTAAAATTAAATTGTCTATATCCCAAGAAGATGACGATGTATTCGTGCCATCTTTGTATTGAAATGCTAAGTAAAATTCTGTTCCTGTTATACCTGTAATAGGGCTACTTACGGTTGTCCAAACATCAGATCCTGCGGCCGGAAATTGGCTATTAATATCGGTGAGGCTATTCCAAGTAAACCCAGTTGGGTCGCTGCTGCCATCATAATTAGACGACCATTGTACAATTATTTGCCCTGGACCACTAAAAAGCGAGTTTACCTCAAATGTTAAGTTTACCTCATTATAGACCGATAAATTAATGGGGTTCATAATGAGCCAAGTATTGTCTTCACCATCTTCGCCACCAAAGGCACTTGCTCTTACTGCACGGCTACCACCCACTCCATTAGACCGGCAGCCCCAACCCCTATCGGTTTTAAAGCCAGGTACAATAACCTCTGAAAAGCCAGCAGGGACCGAATAATCTTCGGTGCAATCTTCAAAATTATGATTGATTTCAATGGGTGATATGCTGGTAATAACCAGATTAAATGCTTGCGTAGAAGGCTGGCCTAATGATATATTACTTCCACTTTCCATCTGAAATAAAACCGTTTTATTATCGACAACAGTTCTGGTTATGCCTATGTATTTTATTACTGCTTTGGTGGCACCTGTTACTAAATCAAGTGTAATTTGCCCATCTGTTGCCGCAGGCTCGGTTGTATAATCTACCCCATAAACAAAACCATTTATGCCAAGTACATTTATTTTTACCGAAGCATCGGTGGTAAGTGCAGCATTTAACCCTAGGTTAATTTCTACAGTACCTGATTCGGAAGCACGAACTTGTTTGGTGCTTTCTGAAAAACCAATGGCTTGCTCAAAGGTAAAACTAAGGTCGTTCTCATTGCATGATGAAACAAAAACCATTAGCGCAAGTACATATAGTATCGTATATTTCTTTTTCATATTATTCTCCCAAAAATTGTATGTCATCCAATGTCCACGAAGAAGAGCTTGAGCTTGAGCCTCCTTCATATTGAATGGCAATAAATGCTTTTTCTTTTTTTACTAATTCATTTAATGAAACAAACACAGGCACAAATAGCCCATCTGGCCCTGCATCCCTCCCGGAGCCTGCTTCAGGCAATTGGCTTTCAAATCCTGCAACTACTTCCCAGGTATATTCTTCAGGGTTTCCGCTGCCGGGGTAATCGAACGAATAGTACATTTGAATGGTTCCTGATCCTGCAAAAAAAGACTCTATCCAAACTTTAAAGTACAAAGAGGTAAGTGCTGAAATATCCAACTTGCCTCCTGCATTCAAATCTATCTCATTAGGGTTTAAAATAAGCCAAGCATTATCGCTGCCAGGTTCGCCACCAAAGGCACTTGCTTGTAAGCCTTCGGTGTCGGCTAAGCCAAAGGGTCGGCAGCCCCAACCCCTGTCGGTTTTAAAACCAGGTACTATTTCTTCAAAAAATGGTTCAGGTACTTGGTATTCGGTACAGCCATCAAACGGAATGTCTGCTAAAATTGGGGGGATATCATCGTCAATAATTTCGAACGTAAAATCGTTGCCTGCATAGGATTTTAAAATTCCATTTAACCCAGCTACGCTAAAGTTTAGTTTAGCCCCATTGGTAAATTTATCGTTATTAACAGGGCTAACTGAAAATGTTACAAATGAACTGCCTGCTTTGGCAAACATAATAATTTCGCCTGCCACTAGTTCTGGTGGGTTTGTGGTATAATCACTTCCATAATTTGCTCCATTGCTGTTAACACCAATTTTAAGTTGGGCGTCTTCGTAAAGCGGTTTAGAAAAATTAAGTGTAACTACCGTTGCTTGAGGGTTGGACTCTATGGTAGAGGCATAAAAAACAGGGCCAAAGGTTACGGCAATTTGTTCATCAATATTATTATCGCAACTTGTTAAAGTTAGTACCATAACTGCCATTTGTGCTGCTATAAGTACTTTTATATATTTTTTTAAATTCATAACTACTAAAAATAAACAGTAAAATTGGCATTAAAGTTAATAGCGAAGCCATAGTCTTCGCCAGCAAAACGAGCATCGGATCTTCTAATAAAACGCTGGTTAAATATATTATGTACATTTAAGCTTGCTCTGGACCTTAAGGAGCCTACATTAAAATAATACCCTGCATATACATCTGTTAAGTTATAATCGGGCAATTGCCTTACTTGTGCGGCCGATTCGCTTGTAATAGCCGAGGGGTCGTATTGCTCATAAAGCCTTCCAAAATAATTAAACCTAAACCCAATATAAGCGTTTCTAAATCCTTTATAATGGCCGCCAATATAAGCGGTTGTTTGGGCTGCATTACCAACGGGTAAATTTTTTGCAAACACTTTAATAGTGCCTGCATCGTTGCCTAAATCATCGGTTACGGTGGCATTAATATTGTTGGTCCATCGCCAATCGCCAACGGAGGCCATTCCTCGTAATTCAAAATTATTGGTTAAGTTATACACTAAATCGAACTCAATGCCTTGGTGCAATGCACTTTGCCCTGTAATGGCATAAAAAGTTCTGTCTCCACTTAATGGGTCGGTTACAAAAAAGCTAAAAGCTTTGTCGTCCCAAGTGGTATAATAGGCATTCAAATTCATTTTTAACTTGCTTGAGTGGTATCTATAACCTATTTCACCTGCCAACACAGATTCGCTTTTTAGTCCATTTAAGTAAGTGTTGCTATACCTGCTATCTACAAAAGCATTTCTTAAAAATGGAGCTCTGGTAAATGTGCCAGCATTTACAAATACGCTATGCCGCCCATTAATTGCATAATTTGCTCCAGCTTTTACGTTATAATTATTAAAAACCCTTTTGTCGGAGCTGCCATAGGAGTCTTCGATGTTAAAGCTTGCACCGTTCCAAAAATTCCCATCTCTCCACATTCTTACACGTGCAAAATTGGCGGAAACAAATAAATTTAATTGACCAAAGGTTTGTTCTATCTGCCCAAAAACGGAGCCCCATTGTACGTTTCCATTATAATCATAATTAATCCTATCGCCTAGCCTAGCTACTTTATTGGGTTCTAAAATATCTCTATCTGCACCACCATTTTTATCAAGCCAATATTCGCCTTGTAATAAATCAAATACTTCTCCAAAGTGCATAGCGGTATAATCTCTTAAATCTATGCCTGCAACAATAGAGGTGTTATCGTTTACCTCAAAGTTAAAATTTGATATTACACCATACCAATTATGGTTATTATAGCGAGCTTCTAAAATATACTGCGATTGCGCTCCGGTAATTGTTGGAGCCAAAGCGTTGCCATTGGGTGAAGATACCGATTGTGCATTGGCAATGTTTTGAGCAGCCATATAGTTCCAATCCTGGTAGCCTTCTGTGGTTGGCGGGGCTGCACTTACTCCAGTTGCTCTAACGGGGCTGGTGCCATACACCCTTGCAATTGATACATAAGCCGAGGAAGAAACGGTCATTCTATCGTTAAGTTTCCATAGGTGCAGCAATGTTGCTTGCGGTTTGTGCGATTTATTTTGAGAACCATTTAATAGCCCATTTTGGTAATAGCCTACCGAAGGGTTAAAATAGTAATCGTTTCTTAATTCATACTCAGCCGTGTTTGTGTTCCAAGCTCTGCCTCGGTTTACGGGTGCTCCAAACACAGAAAATAATAGAGAGTGCTTCTCCGAAATCTTTTTAGAGATTGCCAAATAATAAGACCAAGCATCTACAAATCCACCTTTTCTATATCCTTCGCCTACTGTTCTGGAGCCTTGAAACGAAAATGCCCAGCCGTTTTTTAATTTGCCAGAGTTTAACGATAACCTATACCTGCTATCCCAAGTGCCGTTGCCAAACATTAGCTCTGCTTTGCCTCCTTTTTTTGCACTAGCAGGTTGGGTTACAATATTTATGGTACCGCCTACCGAGTTTACCCCCAATTTAGAAGCACCAAGCCCTCTTTGCACTTGCATATTTCTTGTAATTTCGCTTAACCCTGCAAAATTTGCCCAAAAAAGTCTGCCATTTTCCATGTCGTTTAAGGGTACTCCATTAATCATAAAAAGGGTTTCGGTTTGGTCAAAGCCCCGAATGTTTATGCGCGCATCGCCAAAGGTTCCACTGCCTTTGGTAGCATAGATTCCTGGAGTAGAATTTAATAATTCCGGAAAAGCCATTCCTCCTAATTGTTGACTTATTTGTTCAATACTAATGGAGGATGTCGCTACAGGTGTTTTTCTGTCTTCTACCACATCGGCAAAAACCATTATTTCTTCTAAGCCTATAGAAGAAGAAGCCAGTTTTATAAAGCCCATATCAGTTGTGGCAGCTGCTGAAATATTAACCTCGATGTATTGGGTTTCATACCCTACATACGAAAGTTGAATAGTACTCTTGCCATAGGTTAAGTCTGTTATTTTAAAGTCTCCGTCTAAATCGGTTACGGTTCCTTTGGTAGTGCCTTTAATAAGAACACTAACGCCAATGAGTGTTTCACCTGTTTCATCGTCAACCACAACCCCGTGTACAGCACCCGTTTGCGAGTAGCTAGAAAAATAAATGCACGACATCAAAGAAAAAAGTGCTAATTTTTTAAACATAGAATGATTTTTTTGCTAAACTAAAGTTTAATGTGAATTTATAATATAATTGCACTAAATTAAATTAATTATTCGGAATAAATAACAATTAGGTAACAATGAAGTTGACTTACGTTTATATAGTTTTACAATTCGTATTTATACTTAATAATGCCGTAGTTTTTGCACAGCAAAAAACGGTGGGGTTTTATAATTTGGAAAATCTTTTTGATACCGTTGACGATAAAACCATAAAAGATGAAGAGTTTTTGCCCAACGGAAAAAATGAGTGGAATGAAGAAAAATATGCGAACAAGCTAGAGAAAATGTCTTTAGTGCTTGCTGCCATGAACCTTGATGTGGTAGGTGTAAGCGAAGTTGAAAATAGAAAAGTGTTAGAGGATTTGGTTACTCACGCTAATTTAAAAAGACTTGGCTATCAAATTATACATTTTGATTCGCCTGATAGAAGGGGAATAGATGTGGCACTACTTTATAAACCACGCATATTTAGGCCTTTTTCTACGGGTATGATACCTGTTTGGACGGCTGAAGACCCTGATTTTATTACACGCGATATTTTATTGGTTAAAGGGCTGGTAGGAAATGATACCCTTACGGTTTTTGTTAATCATTGGCCTTCGCGAAGAGGGGGCAAAGAAGATAAGCGATTATTAGCCGCTCGGGTATTGCGTAGCTCTGTTGATTCGTTATTTAACCTAAACCCGGAAGCAAAAATTATTTGTATGGGCGATTTTAATGATGACCCCACCAATAGAAGCTTAAAGAAAGAATTAAGAGCCGTTGGAAAAATAGAACAGTTAGAAAATAACGCACTTTATAATACAAGTTTTACTACTTTTAAAAAAGGATATGGTACGGGTGTTTATAATGGTTCCTGGAACCTATTCGATCAACTTATTGTTTCAAAATCGCTGATTAAATACCAAGAGAACTCATTGCATTATAAGTTAAGTTCTTTTACTATTTTTGCGCCTAAATGGATGCAGGTGCAAGCAGGTGAACACAAGGGGAGTCCTTACCGTAATTTTTCGTACGGTGTTTATCAAAATGGCTATAGCGACCATTATCCTGTTTATATTATATTAAATTAATGCAAATGAAAAATTATATTTATGCGCTGTTGGTGTTTGTTTCAATTACCACATTATTTAGATGTGCCGAAGTAATTACCCCACCACCTCCTGTACAAATTTTAGATGATGATAAGGATGGAGTGCTTACAGCAGACGAAGATTTAAATGGCGATGGCGACCCCACCAATGATGATACTGATGGAGACGGGATTCCTAATTACCTGGATACGGATGATGACGGAGATGGCATAGATACCATAGATGAAGATGCCAATGGCGATGGCAACCCTGCCAATGATGATGCCGATGGCGATGGGATTCCTGACTATTTAGACACCGTAGATAATAGCGGTGGTAGTGGCGACCCAGTAACTGGAGCTTATGCAGATTGTTTAAATTTACTTTCGGCCAATACACTTGATGTTGTTACGTGGAATATTGAGCAGTTTTCGGATGCCAACTCCGATTTAGATGAGATTAAAAATATAATTGAAACCATGGATGCTGATATAATTGGCGTGCAGGAAATTACAAGTATTACCGATTTTAATACGCTGGCCAACTCTATAAGTGGTTGGGAAGGAAAAATTGTTAACGTAAGTGGCGGGCTTGACGTAGGCTATTTTTATAAATCGTCTGAAATAGAGTTGTTGGAAAATTTATCCACCATCTACGATAATGAAGATAGTGCTTTTCCGCGCCCTCCTGTTGTTGGTAAATTTAAGCATATATCGGGGTTAGAGTTTACGGTGTTTAATATTCATTTAAAATGTTGCAGTGGCAGCGAAGGCAGAAGAGAGGAAGCTTCAACGCTGCTAAAATCTTATATTGACACTAACCTGCCTAATACCCCTGTTATTCTGTTGGGCGATTATAATGATGAGATTCAGGAGGCAGCCTCTTCAAATGTTTTTCAAAACTTAATAGATGATGCTTCTAATTATAATTTTGCCGATATGGCTATTGCAAAAGGGCCCTCTTCCGGATGGAGCTTTCCTAGCTGGCCAAGCCATATAGATCATATTTTAATTTCAAATGAATTTTTTGATAAACTTGAAAGCACTTCTACTTTAAAACTTGAAGGTTGTCTTAGTAATTATGCATCAGCGGTGTCTGACCATAGGCCTGTGATGGTAAGGCTTAAGGTTAATTAGAGATTGCCTATAAACTCCAATAAAGAGTCCACTCCGGAAAACACCCAAAGCCAATCCCGAAAGCTGGTGGATGGCGACCTATTCATCCAAAATAACTCTTTTTGTGAAAATTGCCTGTTTTTGGAGTGGACTCAAATCTTCAAAAATAAGGTTGCGAAGGATACATATTACTACAGAGCAAAGATACCTATTCACCCATTAAAGGTTCATTTTTAGCCACTAGGGCACGAAGTCTCCAAGTTTCACAAAAAGTTATG
>JALSJD010000156.1 GCA_026989535.1 Cyclobacteriaceae bacterium | reverse complement strand
ATGTTTTTCTGGTCACAATTTCCGTTTGTTAGAATTACCCTTGCCTTTGCCTTGGGCATTATTACTTCGGTTTTTTTGCCAGGCTATGAACAGATAAGCTATGGCCTTATAGCCTTTTTCCTTTTGTTTTTAGTGGTTAGTAAGTACTTTAAGCCAAGCGTGTTTTTAATTCATAATTGGCTGTATGGGGTAGTGCTTATCGCATTAAGTTTTTCGCTTGGCTACGTTCGTTTGTTTTACGAAGGAAAAGCCAAAAATCATTTGCCAACTAAAAATATAGCCGCTTACCGAGGCTTGGTGGTGTCTCCGCCTACTCAAAAAAGAAACTTTTACAAATCTATTATTGAAGTTAGCAATGTAAAAGATTCCATTTGGAAACCCATTACTTATAAAATTAATCTTTATGTAAAAGTTGGTTCAATGCCCTTTAAATATGGCGATGTTATTTTAGTAAAAGGCAGCCCAAGCGAGCTTAAACCTCCTCAAAACCCTGATGAGTTTAATTATAAACGATACTTAAGCTTTTTAACTATTTATCAACAACACTTTACAGATAGTACATCTATAAAAGTTTTATCGTCAGGCAATGGCAGTAGGCCAATAGCCATCTCTCTTAAATTAAGAAAACGGTTTTCTGATTTATTAGATACCTATATTAAAACTCCGAAAGAAGCAGCCATTGCCAAAGCACTACTCTTAGGAAACAAAAATGAACTTGATGACGACATTAAAAACACGTATGCAGCCTCTGGAGCCATGCACGTGCTGGCAGTAAGCGGGTTGCACGTGGGCATTATTTATGGCATTATACTTTTATTGTTTTCGATGCTGCCCAAGCACTATCAAAAAAAATGGGGCATTGCAGCCCTCTCTATACCGCTGCTTTGGGGCTATGCTTTTATTACAGGCTTATCACCTTCAGTGTTAAGAGCAGTTACGCTATTTTCCATAATGGCGGTGGGCAATTCGTTTAACCGTAGAACTAATATGGTTAATTTGTTGGCGGTTAGTGCCTTTATTTTACTGGTTTTTAAACCTTATTTATTAATGCAAGTAGGGTTTCAGTTAAGCTATGTGGCGGTGCTGGGCATTATATTTATTTACCCTCAAATTCGTAAACTTTGGTTACCTACGGGTAAAGCAACTATATTTTTTTGGGATATTATTTCCATTTCAATTGCAGCACAAATTGCCACCTTTCCGTTAAGCATTCTTTATTTTCATCGTTTTCCGCCTTACTTTTTAATCTCTAATTTGTTGGTAATTCCTGCCGCCACCATTATTGTAGCCGTAGGCATTGCCTTTTTTATAGGCTCTTATTTTACCCTTATAACCCAATGGCTCGGCTGGGTGCTTGGCTTTATTATAGGTATTATAAATTATGTACTCAATTTTATTTATCAATTACCGGGCAGCGATTTAAGCAATATTTATTTAAACGTACCCCAAACTTGGGTGCTGTATATAGTTATTAGTTTTCTATTTCTTTTTTTAGTGTATAAAAATATTTTTTGGGCTAAATGGGCAAGCTTTTTTATGATTGTATTTTCTGTTTTGCTAGGCTATCGCTGGGTTAAAAACAATCAGTTAACCCAAATTATTGCATATAATGTTTCAAACCATTATGCATTAGATTTTATACAATCAGGTCGGGTGTTTTCTATGATGGATTCATCGCTAATAGCCAAACCGGATAAAATACATTTTCATATTAAGCCAAATAGATTATTAACTGGAGCTAGCCGATTGCAGCTTTCTAATGTTGCTTATAAAAACATGCCCCAAGGCAAAGCCTTTGTTTGGAATAATAAATCAATTTTAATTTTGAATAAACCATCCGATAAAGAGTACCCATTTGATATTGTGTTTTCTAAAAAAGACAGTGCCTTTATAATGGAATTTTAATCGCAGGGCGATAGCCCTTTTAGTTTAATATCCCGATGGGTAGTTTAATCATCTACTAAATTTCGTATCTCCCACTTAGCTTCGTAAATTTGGCAAAATTCAATGTATGCAATTTGTAAGTTATACCTCTAAAAATCGTGTAGGCTATATTACGCTCAACAGGCCTAAAAAAAGGAATGCACTTAATTTTAAAGTGATTGCTGAGCTAAAAGAGGCTTTTGCCACTGCTAGCAACGATGCAGATTGCAAGGTAATTGTTTTAAAAGCAGAAGGAGAGGCATTTTGCGCTGGGGCAGATTTGG
>JALSJD010000155.1 GCA_026989535.1 Cyclobacteriaceae bacterium | reverse complement strand
AAAATATTTATGACAGCCTCCGCAGAAGTGAGGGCGCAAAGGAGGCAAAAAGAGTTGGCAGATAAAGGACAAGAAGTGGCATTCGATGAAGTTCTTAAAAATGTAATTGATAGAGACCGCCAAGATTCCACACGTAAAGAAAGCCCTTTAATTAAAGTGGAAGATGCCATTGAAATTGATAATTCCAATATGAGTTTTGATGCGCAGGTGGAAAAAATAATTAACTTGGCAGAAGCCAAAATTGCGGCATCGGTATGACGATAGACATAGACCATAAATCAGGATATTGCTTTGGGGTAGAGTTTGCCATTCAAATGGCCGAAGACGAACTGGATGAAACCGGCACGCTTTATTGCTTAGGAGACATCGTGCATAATGGGATGGAAGTGGAAAGGTTGGCAGCCAAAGGCTTAAAAGTGATTAATCATAAAGAATTAACCGAATTGCACAACTGCAAGGTGTTAATTAGAGCTCATGGCGAGCCACCTGAAACCTACCAACTAGCCCTCAAAAATAATATTGAATTAATAGATGCCTCTTGCCCAGTGGTGCTAAAGTTGCAAAACAGGGTACGTAATGCGCACCAAAAGGTAAAACAAGAAGAAGGCCAAACCGTAATTTACGGAAAACAAGGCCATGCCGAAGTGGTAGGTCTTACAGGCCAAACAGCCAACGAAGCCATTGTGGTTATGAACGATGAAGACTTGGCTCAAGTAGATTTTTCTAAGCCCATTACGTTGTTTAGCCAAACCACAAAGAGTACTAAGGGCTTTGGCGAGCTGGTGGGTAAAATCAAAACTAAAATTGCAGATACTGCTCCCGAAATGGAGACAGCATTTAATATTAATGATAGTATTTGCAGGCAAGTTTCCAACCGTGACCCTCACTTAAAAATATTTTCGCAAGAACACGATGTGATTTTATTTGTGAGTGGGAAAAAGAGCTCCAATGGCAAGGCTCTTTACCAAGTATGCAAAGCCGAAAACGAGCGCAGCTACTTTATCGAAAACGAAACAGAGCTAGATGCAAGCTGGTTTAATGTGGATGATAAAGTAGGTATTTGTGGAGCTACCTCAACTCCTACTTGGTTGATGGAGCAGGTGAAAGAGAAATTAGCGGAATTGGTCAATTGATTATTTAGTGTCAAGTCTAGTGCCTCTAAGTATCAGCCAATAAATTAAACAAATCTATATTAAGGTAAATTACCTGCTTGCCTGCCTTTTCAGAAATTAATATCCCCAGATTTTCCATCTGTTGGCAATATTTTTTAGCCGTGTTTACGCTTTTAATGCCTTTACCTACTAATGCTTTGGGAGCAATATAAGGCTGCTCAAATAATTGCTCAATGGTTTCTTTTCTAATATGGGGCAATTTTTCGTTCAGCAGCAAAGAGGTGTTATTAAATAGTTGGTCTATCTCGTTAATTTTTTTAATGGTGTAATAAGCTGTTTCCTCTAATGCTGATAACATAAAAAGTATCCACTCACGCCACCAATTAAGTGTTGTTACTTTATTTAATAGCTCATAATATTTATCCTTATGCGCAATAATATAAGCACTTAGGTAAAGTATAGGAAAATCTAATAACTGCTTTTGATTTAATAATAAAATGCTCATAATTCTGCCTACTCTACCGTTGCCATCTCTAAATGGGTGAATGGCCTCAAATTGGTAATGAGCAACCGCCAACTTTATAAGTGGGTCGTAATCGTAGGTGTTATCATCGTTGATATAGGCAATTAAATTGGATAGTTTTTTTTCAATAATTGCAACTCCTCTCGGTGGTGTATAAACAACTGAGCCACCTAGTAAGCCACTTCCTCTCTTTTTAATTACGGTTTCTGTTTGTGGAGGACGGATTCCATCGTTTAACTGTTTTACCTCTCTGTACATATCAACTAACCCATCGATGTCAAATTTCTTCCTGTCTTTTATGTAGTTAAACCCTCGCCATAATGCTTGCCTGTACCTTAATACTTCTTTGGTATTTCCTTTTAGTGGTACCTCTTCGGTAGTAAACGCTTTGTATAGCTCATCATCTGTGGTAAAAATATTTTCAATTTCGGTACTCGCTTTGGCTTCTCTAAGTACAATCGTGTTAATTAGCATCGATTGGTTAGGCAGTTTTTTTGCCAGCCCTTTTAGCTCTGCTATGGCTTTATTGGCCGTATTTACTGCTTTTAGCAATTCTATTGTAATTACTTTGTCATCCGGTGGAGGCAGTAAGGGTAAATGATTATACGGTTGGGTTCTGTCGTATTTGGGCTGCTGCGTCATAAGTTTGGTTTGACAGTTAATTTCCAAAATATCAAATATAGTAAAATAATGATAGTTAAGTTTATTTTATATCAAAAATATGGTAAATATAATTTTAGAATAGATGTTAATACTTAATTTGACAGCAAAATCGCTTATTGTCAAAATAATAAATAATTTGACACACGTATTAGCACGAAATATTTGAACAACCAATTAATAGAGGTGTCCTTCTTATTATCTCTTATCTTTGCACCTTATTCATTCTCCAAAGTACATAATACGTAGAGGAGAGTGAATCTAAAGTCTAGCATCTAACAATCTAACATCTACACTATGCCAGGAACCGAATTTTTTGGAGAAGAAGAACGAAAAGAAGTCAACGAAGTCTTAGATACCACTTGTTTGTTTCGTTATAACCATGATGAATTGCGCCAAGGCCATTGGAAAGCCAAAGCCCTAGAGGCTGAAGTAGCCAAATTTACAGGAGCTAATTATGCACACGCAGTATCGAGTGGGTCGGCAGCGGTAGCTTGTGCATTGGCGGCATCAGGCATTGGCTATGGCGATGAAGTTATTGTGCCACCATTTACATTTTTAGCAACCATAGAGGCCGTTTTGTATGCCGGTGCCTTACCCGTTTTTGCCGAAATTGATGAAACCTTATGCTTAAGTGCCAAAGGAATTGCAGAGGCAATAACGGATAAAACCAAAGCCGTTTTACTGGTACATATGTGTGGTGCAGCCGCTGATATGGATGGGATTACTAAATTATGCAATGATAAAGGCATTAAACTAGTGGAAGATGCTGGGCAAGCGTTAGGTGCTTTTTATAAAGGCAAATCGGTTGGTTTGTTTGGCACAGCAGGAGCTTTCTCGTTCGATTTTTTTAAAATAACCACAGCCGGTGAAGGTGGCTTATTTATTACCAACGATAAAGATACTTATACTAAAGCGGATACATTTTCAGACCACGGGCATAGCCACATTGGTGATAGCCGAGGAATGGAGCAGCACCCTTTCTTGGGCTTTAATTTTAGAATAAGTGAGTTGCACGCAGCTGTTGGTTTGGCTCAAGCTCGTAGGCTGGGTAAAATTATTAACCTGAATAAAAAAAATAAAAAATACTTAAAAGACCAACTTCGTTCTGTGGAGGGCGTTACTTTTAGGCGTATGGATGATGAGGCTGGTGATTCTGCCACCTTCCTAAATTTCTTTTTACCAACGGCTGAGCTAGCACAAAAAGTAGTAGCACGATTAGCCGAAGAAGGCATTGGTGGTGCTAATTATTGGTACACCAATATGTATCACTTTATAAACCAATGGGATCATTTAAAAGAATTACGATCGGCAGCACCGTTAGCTATTCATGCATTAGGAACTCCGCAAGATTATAGTAAATTAGAGCTTCCCAAATCGCAAGAGGTGGTGGGTCGATTGATATCGTTTGGTATTAGAGCCACTTGGGGTCAAGAGGAAGTGGAAAAATTAGGAGCTGATTTGAAAAGAATAACTGAAGAAGTGTTGGCTTCTTAATTTAATAAAATGTAAAAATTATCGTCATTCCTGCGAAGGCAGGAATCTGTAAATAGGGAACTCCTAATGTAGGGGTTCCTGCCTTCGCAGGAATGACGCAAACAAGTGATATGTTTAGAAACTTTAAAAGTGTAGAAAAAGCAGCTTATGGAAGAGGAAGCTTCGACAAGCTAGGCGAAATATTAGCCCCTCATAGAAAAGATGGAGCTAAATACCTTGTTTTTTTTGTAGATGAGTATTTTAAAGGTAATGAAGCCTTTAAAGCTCGTATTCCTTTGCAAGAAGGCGATGCCATTGAGTATATCTCGGTGGCAGAAGAGCCCACAACGGAATTAATTGATTCGCTACGAGATAAATATTTGGCGGAAAAAGGGTTGCCTTCAGGCGTAGTGGGCATTGGTGGTGGCAGTGTACTCGATGTGGCCAAAGCCATCTCGCTTATGTTTACCAACAAAGGCTCATCTACATTATACCAAGGGCTAAATCTTATTAAAAACCCGGGCATTTTTGCTTGTGGTGTACCCACCATTTCGGGTACGGGTGCAGAGGTTTCTATGACAGCCGTGCTTACCGGCCCAGAGAAAAAACTAGGGCTTAAATGTGATTGGACGGTATTGAACCAAATTGTGCTTGACCCTGATTTAATTGCCACAGTACCTGATAACCAGTGGTTTTATACCGGAATGGACAATTACATCCATTGTGTGGAGTCTAAAACCGGGCAGTATAAAAATACATTTAGCGAAGCTTTTGGCGATAAATCAATGGAAATGTGCCGCAGGGTGTTTTTGGAATTAGATAGAAGTGACCCTGAATCGGACGAAACCATGATGGTGGCTTCTTATATGGGAGGATTAAGCCTTACCTACTCCGAAGTAGGCGTTTGCCATGCGCTTTCGTATGGTTTGTCTAAAATATTACATATCCATCATGGCATAGCCAATTGCATTGCATTTAATGTGTTAGAAGATGTGTATGGTGATTATGTACAAGAATTTAAAACGATTGTTGCAAAACATAATATCGAAATTCCTGCCAATCAATCAGCCGCTTGGAGCGAGGACACCATTGATGCAATGGTAGAAGTAGCCATAAAATTGGAACATATGTGGCGGCACGCCTTTGGCGATAATTGGCAAGAAGTACTTAATAGAGAAAGAATAAAAAATTGGTTTAAAAGAATGTAGAACGAGATGCAAGACTATTAGACATAAGACAAAAGATTAAATTTCTTTGTCTTATGTCTATCGTCTTGTGTCTAACATCTTATTAATATGAAAAAAATAGTAAAAGTAGGAGACATAAATTGTGGTGGAGATGAATTATTTTTAATCTCTGGCCCTTGTGTTATTGAGGATGAAATGACGATGATGAAAACAGCAGAAATGCTGAAAGAAGTAGGCGAGAGGCTAAACCTTCCTATTATTTATAAATCTTCGTTTACCAAAGATAACCGTAGCACAGTAGATAATTACCAAGGCCCAGGTTTGGATGAAGGCCTAAAAATGTTGCAACGCATTAAAAATAATTTTGGATTTCCTATCCTTTCTGATGTACACTACCCCGACCAAATGAAAGCTGCAGCCGAAGTGCTGGATGTGATTCAGATACCTGCTTACTTAGTAATGCAAACAGGTTTAGTAACCGAAGCAGCCAAAACAGGCAAGGTTATCAACCTAAAGCATGCGCAGTTTTTAGCCCCCGATAATATGAAATTACCAGCTGCTAAAGTAGAATCAGAAGGTAACTCGGATATTATTTTAACCGAACGTGGTTATGCCTTTGGCTATAACGATTTAGTGGTTGATCCTCGTGCATTTTACCATATGCGAGCGTTGGGTTATCCGGTAGTTTTTGATGTAACCCACTCGGTACGCAGGTATGGCATACCAAGTGCCGACCCTGCAGGTGGCAACCGAGAGTTTTTACCTGGATTAGCTCGAGCAGGAGTGGCTGCTGGCATAGATGGTATGTTTGTTGAAACGCACCCAGAACCAGCCAAAGCATTATGCGATGCCGCCAGCCAATTATGCGTGTATGATATTGAAGAATTTATGAAGCCAATATTAGAGTTACATGCAGTAGAGGTTAAATACAGAGAGTAATACTGGTACTATGAGAATTAATATTGTTAAATAATTACATTAGCTTTAGTGTTCAACTAATCCTTTTTTATGCGTATTTCAATCATAATAATCCTCTTACTAAGTGCTGCGGTACTTAAAGCACAACATGTTAACCCTGCTGAACAACTAAAAAAACTAGGCATCGAGCTTCCAGCCCCAAGTAAGCCCGTTGCCAATTATGTTAAGTGGGTTCGCACAGGTAACCTTATTTTTTTATCAGGGCATGGGCCTTGTAATTTTGATGGCATCCCAAAAGGGCAGTTAGGCGATGAGCTAACGGTAGAGCAAGGCTATACCGCTGCTCGCCAGGCAGGTATTTGTTTAATCGCTACTTTAAACGATGCGGTGGATGGAGACTTAACGAAGGTAGTACGGATTGTGCGTGTTTTTGGCTTAGTAAGCTCAACTGATGAGTTTTACGACCATCCGAAAGTTATGAATGGCTGCTCTGATTTAATGGTAGAAGTATTTGGCGATAAAGGCAAACATGTACGAGCCGCTGTGGGCACCAATGTGCTTCCTTTTAATATACCAGTAGAAATAGAAATGGTGGTAGAGGTAAAAGATTAGGCACTCTACATAAAAATATTAGTCAAATAATTATTTCTAATGTTTCTATAAATGTAAAAATCAGAATCAACGCTGGCTATCTCCAAACAGCTTATTTTTTCCGAAGCAACCATAAGCGATGCATCTGCCAAATCCATGGGTACATCATTAAATTTCTTAGTTAATTCAATAATTCGGGCTAAATGCTGGTCGTCTAAATCAATTAACTTAACAGCACCTCTTTTAATCCAAATTAAAAAATTTAATTGTACCTGCGTATTAAAATCTAATAAATGGCATACTTCGGTTATTACAGGCCAAGTACTCCATAACTGCCCTTTAAATTCTTTAATGAAAAAAAGCGCTTTAAAATGGTATTTGTCGCTCTTATCAAAGAGTGCAATTAAAGGCCCTGCATCAATAAGTGTGCTTCTCATGTAGTTTTTCTTTTAAGCTTTTTTTGTAAGTGCTTGATGCTTCTGGGTTACCACTGCCTGCTACCCCAAACAAATCTTCTCCTAGCTCATGGGCTGATTGGGTAACCTCATGCTTTTTAAAGTATTGTACTAATGCTTCTTTTACAACAGAAGATTTTGATGAATTGCTTTCCAAACTATAGTTTTTTAGCTTTTTTTCCAGTTCTTTATCTAATCTTACGTTAAGCATATCCTTTATAAATTTATTTGTATTACAAATGTATTACAAATTTTATAAATTTCAAAGTTATTATTTGTATTTCGTAATTTGCTATTTCATTTTTTAAAAAAGCGTACCTTTGCACACCTAAATTTGAAATTAAAAATTAAAAATAGGGCAATAGCTCGTTAATACATTATGGAATTATATCTTGATTCAGCTGATTTAGAAGAAATTAAAGAAGCGTTTGGTTTAGGTTTTATTAAGGGCCTTACCACAACGCCCACATTTATGCACCGTCATGGGGTAACCGATATCGATGGTTTAATTGTTGAGCTTTCTAAAATTGTTCCTATCCTTCAAATAGAAGCGTTAGGCGATACTGCCGAAGAAATTTTAGCAGAAGCCGAAAGGCAATTAGCCTTAGGGCTTGATATTGACAAAACAGTGTTTAAAATACCTGTTTCGCTAGAAGGCGTTAAAGCATGCAAACTGCTTAAAGACAAAGGGTTTAAAGTAAACGTTCATTTAGTTTACACCTTGCAACAAGCGTATATGGCTATGGAAGCCGGTGCTGATTATGTGTGTCCTTTAGTAGGTCGTTTACAAGATCAGGGAACCGATGCGTTGGATTTAGTGGCTCAATGCGTAGATGCCGTTGAAACATACGGGTATGATTCTAAAATTATGTTCTCCTCTGTACGCTACCCAGAACATATTCGTAATGCCATTAATATTGGTGTGCATGTATGTACTGTACCTTGGAAAGTGATGAAACAATTAACTTCTAACCACTTTACCGAAGTAGGTATTTCTCAATTTGTAGAACACACTAAATTGATGACTGTTAAGGTAAAAGATGTTCTTTCTGGTAAAAACCCAACCGTTACAATGGGCGATTCGGTTACCGATGCATTGGTTAAAATGACGGCTTCAGGATTTGGTTGCGTGGCCGTAATGGGTAACGATGGCAAATTAGCCGGCACTTTTACCGATGGCGATTTGCGTAGATTAGTGGAAGCCGATGGCGAAGGAGCAATAAGTAAAAAAATGAGTGATTTATCATTTAATTCTCCCATTACTATCCAAGGAGATGTGTTGCTTCATGATGCCTCCCTCCTTTTTCATGAAAAAGGAATTGACAACCTAATCGTATTAAATGGCGATGAAGTGGTGGGACAAATTGACATCCAAGATTTGAAATAATCATTAATGAATTTTTTCAGATCCAAACGGAATAAAACAACGTTTTGAATAAAAAGAGGGGAATTTATTTTCCCCTCTTTTTATATTTGGATGTTTGCAAAAAAATCCTTAACTTAATCTACAGAGTAATTCGGGAGAGATGGAAGCTGCTAATCAAAAGAAATTTTTAAGAGAAGAAATGTTTTGGGATACTTATTTTGAAAAATTAGACCTTAAACTAAATCAAAACTTAATCATTCAAAGAGTGGTAGATTTTGGTACTTGGGAAGAATTTTTGCAAATGGTTAATTATTATGGTGATGAAACAGTAATAAAAGAGTCGGCTAAAAACAGAGAGTTGTCAAACCATGGAGCCTGTTTTATCAGCCATTACTTTGATGTAAATATTAAAGATTTTACATGTTACAAAAAAAGACAGTCGAGCCTAGTACATTTTCATTTTTAGAGAAGCTCGCTAAATCATCTGAGCTTAAAGGGTTTGCATTGGTTGGCGGAACAGCTCTAAGCTTACAGCTTGCCCATCGGGTAAGCTCAGACCTCGACTTCTTTTCTCAAAAAGATTTTAACAATGAACCTATTCGTGATTTGTTGGAAAAAGAGAACAAAAATTTAATTTATGCGCGTGTTGGAAAAAACTTGGTTCAGGCCACCATTGGAGGAATCAAAGTTGACTTTGCTTGCCACAAATACCCTGTGGTTAAGTCAGGCATTAAATTTTCGAATATACATATTTTTTCTATTGAAGATATTGCTGCCATAAAACTTGAAGCCGTTTTATCAAGGGCAAAAAAGCGCGATTATATTGACATAGCAAGGATTATGAAACAAATAAACTTGGAAGAAATACTCGGTTTATTTCAAAAAAAATATAATCAAAAAAATATTTTTCATGTAGTTAAAGCATTAGGATATTTTGCCGATGCAGAGCAAGATATAGAACCGCTTAAAATAATAGATAAATCATACGCATGGGAAAACTCAAAGAAAATAATAACTGATGGAATTCGTGGTTTAGGCAGATTAAAAAAACCTTGAAGAACAAAAACAATTGAGTGCAACAACTCAGAAGAGTGATAACCTAACTAAGTAACCTTACAAAATGATGAATTTTTTAAATGCCAACCACATAAAACAAAGCTTTGAAACAGCAGGAGGAGAATTTATTTCTCCTCTTTCTGTTTTTAAAGAGAAACTTCCCCAAATTAAAGCATTTGTATTCGATTGGGATGGTGTTTTTAACAGTGGGTTTAAGCAAGATGATGCAGGTAGCCCCTTTTCGGAACCCTCAAGTATGGGCATAAATATGCTTCGTTTTAGTAGCTATTTAAAAGAAGGGAAAGCACCACTAATCTTTATTATTACAGGGGAAAACAATTTGCCAGCAATAAAATTAGCAAACCGTGAGCATTTTGCCGGTGTGTATTTAAGTGTTAAAAATAAACTAACCGCACTGGCACATATTAATAAGGAGTTTGGCATTAAACCGCACGAAATTGCATTCTCTTTTGATGATATTTTAGATTTAGGCATGGCCAAAGAAGTGGCTCTTCGGTTTCAGGTAAGCCGCAAAGCCAACCCGTTAATGGATGAATTTGTAAAAGCTCAAAAAATAGCAGATTACAAAACCGCCACAGAGGGAATAAACCACGCTGTAAGAGAGATATGTGAACTAGCAATTGGTTTCAATGGTAATTACGAGCAAACTTTATCAGAAAGAATGCGTTTCTCCAAAACATACCAGCAGTATTTAGAAGAACGAAACAGGGCTATTCCATTATTTTTTGAAGGAAAAACAGGAAAAATTTTCTCTTATCAAGAATCTTAAACTGCGTCATTTTTAAGCAGTTAAAAAAAGACCTAACTATTTAAAATACTATCCTAAAATAGGTCGTTATTTCAAGTTTTAATTTATTATTTTTGTGGCACTTCAAAGAAGGTTAATTCGATTGAGAATATGTCTAAAACAGTTAAGCTAAGGAAAGGATTTGATATCAACCTAGCCGGTAAAGCTGAAAGTAAGATTTCAGATCCGCTACACTCGCGAACATATGCCGTAAAACCTACAGATTTTATTGGGATGCAACGCTCTAAAGCCTTGGTGGCTGTAGGCGATTCCGTAAAAGCAGGTACACCCATTCTAGCAGATAAAAAGAATGAATCGGTAAACTATGTAGCTCCTGTAAGCGGCAAAATCGCAGATATCAAAAGAGGGGAGAAAAGAAAGCTTCTCGAAATAGTAATTCTTGCTGATAAAGAAATAGAATACGAATCGTTTAAAAATTATTCTGCCAGCGACCTTGTAAAAGTGAGCAAAGATGATTTGAAAGAACAAATGCTAACCGCAGGCGTTTGGCCAAACATCATTATGCGCCCTTATGGTGTGGTAGCCGATTTTAACGATACCCCTAAGTCTATTTTTATTAGCGCATTTGACAGTAGCCCTTTGGCCCCTGATTATAATATTATATTTAAAGGCGAAGGCAAAGCTTTTCAAGCGGGAATTTCAGTACTTAAAAAATTTACTGATGGGTATATCCACATCAATGTAAATGCAGCCGATGAGGTAAATCCAATGTTTTTGAATGCTGATGGTGTTCAAATTAACAAATTTGCGGGTAAGCACCCGGTAGGTAACGTTGGCATTCAAATACATCATATCGATCCTATTAATAAAGGCGATGTGGCTTGGACTGTGAGCCCAGCTGGGGTGGTGCAAATTGGCAAATTATTTTTAGAAGGCAAATATGATGCTTCTAAGATTATAGCACTTACAGGTTCAGAAGTAAGCACTCCCCAATATTATAAAACGTATGCAGGAGCCTGTGTAAAAACTTTTACAGAAGGTAATCTTAAAAATAATCACGTGCGTTATGTAAGTGGCAATGTGCTTACGGGCGAAAGTGTAGGCGAAAACGGACACCTCGGTTTTTATGCAAATCAGATTACCGTACTACCCGAAGGCGACCATTTTCAATTTATGGGATGGATTGCTCCAACTACCAACAAATTAAGCTTTCATAGAGCATTCGGTTTGCTTTCGTTCTTAAACGGAAGTAAAAAAGAATATGTGTTGGATACCAATACACAAGGAGAACCTCGCGCATTTGTGCAAACAGGTGCTTTCGAAAAAGTAGTTCCGATGGATATCCTTCCAACTCATTTGCTAAAAGCAATTTTAGCCGAAGATTTTGATGAGATGGAAGAACTTGGTTTGTACGAAGTGATTGAAGAAGACTTTGCACTTTGTGAGTTTATAGATGTTTCTAAACATAATGTACAATCCATAGTGAGAGAAGGCCTCGACCTGCTTCAGTATAGCTAAAAGATGAATTGAATATGAAGTTTATAAGAAACATTGTAGAAAAAGCGAAAGTCCCTTTTGAAAAAGGAGGGAAGCTTGAAAAATATCATCATTTATTTGAAACAATAGATACCTTATTATTTGTACCTGATGAGACAGCTAAACTTAAAGGAGTACAAGTAAGAGATGCGGTTGACCTGAAAAGGTTTATGATGACGGTTATTATTGCCTTAGTACCTGCCTTATTATTTGGTATGTATAATGTAGGCTACCAGTATTACCAAGCGGTAGGGTTAGAACCTGCCTCTGCGTGGGATTTATGGTGGGTTGGCATTCAACGAGTAGTACCAATTATTATTATAACGTATGTATTTGGGCTTTTTGTTACCGAATTTGCCTTTTCGGTAATTCGTAAGCACCCCATTAATGAGGGCTTCTTGGTTTCAGGTATTTTAATACCCATGGTAATGCCCCCTACTATTCCGCTATGGCAAGTAGCATTTGCTTCTATTTTTGCAGTAGTAATAGCAAAAGAAGCCTTTGGAGGCACAGGGATGAACGTGTTAAATGTGGCCTTAGTGGCAAGAGCATTTTTGTATTTTGCCTACCCTTCGGATATATCTGGAGACCAAGTTTGGGTATATTTAGGAGATCAAATGGCAGTAGATGGCTTTTCAGGAGCTACTCCACTCGCCTTAGCAGCATCTACCTTAGAAACAGGGCAAAATGTAGTACAAACCTTTGCCGCTAGTACCCACGATTACTCATTTGCCAATTTGTTTTATGGATTTGTACCGGGGTCAATAGGAGAAACATCTGTGCTAATGATACTCATTGGCGCAGCCATTCTTGTTTTTACAGGCGTGGGTAGCTGGAAAATAATTGTGAGTGTATTTGGTGGAGCGTATGCCATGGCCTTATTATTAAGTGCCGTAGGTGCTAACCAATATATGATGATGCCTCCCGAATATCACTTAGTAATAGGAGGGCTAGCATTTGGAGCTGTATTTATGGCTACAGACCCGGTAACAGCCTCTCAAACAGAAACAGGAAAATGGATTTATGGTGCTTTAATAGGAATTTTAACCATTATTATTAGAGTACTTAACCCTGCATACCCAGAAGGTATAATGCTTGCAATTTTATTTATGAACGTATTTGCACCACTTGTTGATTATTATGTGGTAGCAGCTAATAAGAAAAGGAGGTTAAAACGTGCAACGGTCTAACACATACGTATTAGTTTTCACGGCAATAATGACCGTGGTTATTGGAGGAATATTGTCTTTTACATCACAGATATTAGCTCCTGCTCAAAAAAAATCTATTGAACTAGATACTAAACAATCTATTCTAAGTGCCGTTATGACCTTAGAAAAAGGAGACGATGCCTTAGCTATTTATAGCAAAAGAATAAAATCGATGGTGGTTGATGTGGACGGAAACCTCATTGAAAAGGATAGAAAAGGAAACCCAATTGTAGCAGAAGATGTTAATATCTTAAAAAACTACAAAATGGAGCCTACAAAACGGGAATATCCAGTGTTTGAGTATATGAGTGAAGAAGACTCTACTGAAATAGAAGCTTATATTCTCCCATTATACGGTGCGGGTTTATGGAATGCCATTTATGGATATGTAGCCTTGGAAAAAGATTTGAATACCATTAAAGGCGTTTCATTTGGTCACGTGGCGGAAACTCCTGGTTTAGGAGCCAGAATCGATTCTAAAGAAATTCAGGAAAGATATCAAGGTAAAACCATTTTTGACGAAAACGGAAAGTTAGTTTCTGTAAAAATGTTAAAAGGAGAGAAAAAAGATCCTTCTTTATTTGGTACCCACGAAGTAGATGGGATGTCAGGTTCTACACTTACAGCCAAGGGCTTAAATGCTATGGTAAAAGACTACCTAACTAACTACGAATCCTTTATTAAGAAAAATAAACATCAGTAATTTATAAATATGAGTACTGAAACTTTAGAACAAAAAGTGGCAAAAACCCCATCAGAAGGGCTATTCTCTAAAAGGAGAAGAAGGTTTGTGACCGACCCACTAGATGATGATAACCCAGTAACTATTCAGGTATTGGGTATATGTTCGGCCTTAGCTGTAACAGTAAAAATGGAACCAACGCTAATTATGTCAATAGCGGTGGTGTTTGTAATTGTATTTTCGAACCTAATTATATCGTTAATAAGAAACTTGGTGCCTGGTAGAATTAGAATTATTGTGCAACTTGGTGTTATTGCCACCCTTGTAACAGTAGTAAGCGAAGTACTTAAGGCTTATAATTACCCTATGTTTAAAGTATTGGGTGCTTTTGTCGGCTTAATTATAACCAATTGTATTGTAATGGGCAGGCTCGAGGCTTTTGCCATGGGCAATAAAGCTTGGGATTCTATTTTAGATGGTTTGGGTTCTGGATTTGGCTATGCATGGGTAATTCTGGCCGTAGCTTTTTTTAGAGAATTATTTGGTTCAGGCTCGGTCTTTGACTTTCGCGTTTTTGAAGCCATTGGATTACCGAACTTTCCGATGAATGGTTTAATGGTAGATTCCATTGGCGCATTTATGATACTAGGAATTATTATTTGGGTGCAAAGGGCTAGAAACGGTTACGTAGAAAATTAAGAGTTATGGAATTATTTAATCTCGGAATAAGATCGATTTTTATAGACAATATGATTTTTGCCTATTTTTTAGGCATGTGTTCATTTTTGGCAGTATCAAAGAAGGTATCAACAGCCATTGGTTTGGGTGCTGCGGTAGTATTTGTGTTGGGTATTACTGTGCCTGTTAATTGGTTGGTACAGGAGTACATTTTAAAAGAAGGCGCTTTGGCATTTATTGGGCCTCAGTTTGCTGATATGAATCTAGAATTTTTACAGTTTATTATGTTTATTGCCATTATTGCAGCAATGGTACAATTGGTTGAAATGGTTGTAGAAAAATTCTCGCCAGCCTTGTATGGCTCATTAGGAATTTTTCTTCCGTTAATTGCTGTAAACTGTGCCATCTTAGGAGGTTCGTTGTTTATGGTTCAACGTGATTATACATTTGCCGAAGCCTCGGTATTTGGGGTCACTTCTGGTATAGGTTTTATGCTTGCCATTGTGGCTTTGGCAGCAGTTCGCGAAAAGTTAAAATACTCAAACGTACCCGATGGCCTAAAAGGCTTAGGCATTACTATGCTTATTACTGGTTTAATGGGCATTGCCTTTAAATCATTTATTGGTATAGCCATCTAAAATTCTAGATAGCCATCCAGAATTTTTAAATATTTGAAAGATGCCTTATTCGGCATCTTTTTTTATGGAGAAGAAAACCATACTCCTATGCATTCTATTGCGATAACCTTTGCGAACTTAGTAACTTGAACCCGGATATATCGCCCTGCGATTAAAATAACCAGCAATGACTTCTTCCATCATACCAGCAACAACTGCATTTGTAAAAGAAACCCTAAAAAATGCTGAAGGCGGGCATGATTGGTGGCATATTTATCGGGTATGGAAATCGGCTATTGCCATTAATAAAATGGAAAAGGCGAACGATTTAGTCGTTCAATTAGGAGCTTTATTGCACGATATAGCTGATTCCAAATTTTATAGAGGTGATGAAACGGTGGGTCCTAAGATAGCTATGGAATTTCTGAAATCGCATAAAGTGGAGTTGTCAGTGATTAACGCTGTAATAAATATTATTGAAAACATCTCCTTTAAAGGAGGATTTAACGAAGGCAAAGTAAAATCGTTGGAGCTGCAAGTGGTACAAGATGCCGATCGATTAGATGCCATTGGGGCTATAGGCATAGCCAGAGCATTTAATTATGGCGGGTTTAAAAACAGGGCAATGCACAACCCTAAGATTAAACCTGCTCTTTACGGTGATAAAGAGGCCTATAAATCTAATTCGGCTCCAACAATCAATCATTTTTATGAAAAGTTGCTGCTGCTAAAAGAAAAAATGAATACCGATGCTGGCAAAAAAATGGCTGCCAAGCGACACCAATTTATGGAGCTGTACTTAACCCAGTTTCTCCTTGAATGGGAGGCTGAATTTTAATCGCAGGGCGATATCCTTTTGAATACCCCGACCCTTGGGTAGCAAACTCCTATAATACCCCGATGACTCTACCCCGAGGTAGTTTAATTATGTCTAGATTCCCACATAACCTTTTGTCCGTTTATATACACAGTTCTAAATAAATCATTTTCTATCACACAGGTGAGTTTATGTGCCTGAATCATCGCAGGATCTAAACAATTGCTCTGTTTAAATTTTATTTGAAGAATATGATCTCTTTTATGAACCGAAGAGAAACTACATCTTGAATTATTTCTTATCATAGAAATATAATCAGATATAATATCCGTATTGTTTCTATGATTACTTATATAAATAACCTCTTTCATACGATTAGCTATTTTGTTAATACAAAATTCACCTAATACGGCATCAGATTTCTACGATAAATACCAAGATTGAAATTTAAGTATAATACCTAATGAGCTAGGTATTATGCTGGCTGACTAATATGCTCAAGACCAGCGTCATTCGAGCGTCAGCCTTGCCAGCTAGGCATATAAGGCTTGCCAATTATTCGGGTGATGTTCCATAAATAACAAATACCTACCTGCCGACTGGCTGAAATCTCAAAAACGAAACCATAAAACCATGTAAGTGATTAAGGCCATCGGTAATTCAAAGTGCAGGTTTTTTTAACCAATCTATCAGCTTTGTTTGCACTTATGTCATACTAACATTAAAATGGTATCAGTATTTGCTAAAACACTTGCATAGCCTCTATAAACATTGATTTGGCAAGGTTTATAGTTTTTCAGCAAACCCTAGTTATGAAAGCTAGCAGCATTACTTATCCAGAATTTGGGTTGGTATTTTAGGCATACGATTTATCCACTTCTTTGGTAAATAAAACCAGTAAAGCTTTTCTAATTGGTTTTAAAGTAGCTGTAAGTAGCTTGTTTTCTACCGTCCATTCTTCATTGCACAAAACAAAATTTCGAACCTTTTCATAATTTGGAAGAGGCTGGTTTATAATAGCTATTTCTTGCTCAAGCTTTTCTCGCACTTTAATATTATGAATCATATAAACAGGGGATGTCCAATGAATTTCTTTTTGAAAACACCATTCTTTTAGCATCGTAAAATCAGGTACAATAAGGGCTATTACATAAGGGCGAGCAAACCCAATAACTAAACTCTGCAAAATAAAAAGAGAAGCGTTTAATTTGTTTTCTAAAGGTTGTGGAGCAATGTATTTACCAGCAGATGTTTTAAAGATATCTTTTTTTCGATCGGTTATTTTAAGAAACTGGCCATCAATCAATTTGCCTACATCTCCAGTTTTAAACCAGCCATCCTTGGTAAAAACTTCTTTGGTTAAATCTGGTCGGTTAAAATAGCCTTGCGTTACATTCGGCCCTTTAATTAATATTTCTCCTTCCCCTTTTTCATTTTTGCCATCAATCTTTAATTCCATAGCAGGTATGGGTATGCCTACTGTGCCAAACTTATTAAGCCCTGGCGAAAATCGATTAAGAGATATAAGAGGGGAAGCTTCTGTCATACCATAACCTTCTCTTATTCTAATATTGGCTGCCGAAAACATACGGGCTATTTCGGGTCGGAGTGCAGCTGCACCAACCACCATACATTCGAGTTTACCGCCTAATTGGTTTTTCCACTTATTTAATACCAGTAGCCGAGCAAAAAAGAGCTTAAAGGTGAGTAAAACGCTTTTTTTCTGATGTTTATTATAGTCTTGAGCTGTTTTAATAGCCCATTGCACAATGTATCGTTTTAGCAAGTTATGTGCTAAGGCTTGTTCTTGTAAATGAGCATACATTTTTTCTAACACCCTGGGCACCGATGTGCTAAAGTATGGGCGAGCAGACTGAAAATCGGCAAGAAATGTTTCTTTACTTCTAACAAAATAAATATTAGCTCCACAGCTTAGGTAGGCATAGCAGGCACTTCGCTCTAAAATATGACTAAAAGGCAAATAACTCATTACCTTTTTAGAGGCTTCTAATGGAAAAGCCGCAAGCGTAAACAAAATATTGCTTACCATATTTTTATGCGTTAGTATAACCCCTTTAGGTCTGCCCGAAGTACCTGAAGTGTACATAATTGTAAAAATATCCTCTTCAACTATGCTGTTTTTTAAGCTAGTTAATTTTTTCCTTTCTTCCTTAGTTGGTGTATAAGAATAGGCAGGGTTGATTGAATTTTTATAGTCAGGTTCTATCGTAAATACGTCTAATGCTGAATTAGTGTTTACGTTAGAATTTGAGGAAGAATCCGTAATTATAATAAGATTAATCTCGGCCTCTTTAATAATAAATTCTACATCTTGTAAGGAATAGGTTGGGTGCAGAGGCACAATAATTACCCCTAATTGTTGGCATGCAAAATCAATAATAAGCCAATCCAAGTTTCCTTGGTTGGGCATAATTGCCACTTTATCTCCTTTTTCTAATCCTTTATTAATGAGCCAGCACGATACATTATCTATGGTTTTTATTAAGTTAGTAATGGAGGTTGGCTTCCACTTTTTATTAACATACGTATTTACGGCAGCCTTTTGTGCAAACCTGCTCTTTTGATAGGAGAGGATATCGAATACACGTGTAAATTGATGTTGCATATACTATTTTACTATGTTTTGTTTAGGCACTCATAAAGTGTTTGGTAATATTGAGGATACTCAGGCAGGTTATTATGGTGAGCCCCCTCAATGGGTGTTAATGTAATTTTATCTGGAAAATCTGCCTTAAGCATTTCGCTTTGCTTGTAGGGAAAAAGGTGATCTTTAGTGCCATGAATAATATAAACAGGGCAAGTAATAGTTTTTAAATATTGATCGGTTCTAATGTTATACCTTAAAATCCATTTTAGGGGAGTCCAAAAAATAAACCGTTTTGTGTTATGGTAAAAACTGTAATAGGGCGAATCTAAAATTAATAGTTTGGGGTTGTTCCACGAAGCAACTCTAGCTGCAATACCACTGCCTAGCGAGCGACCATAGAGTATAATTTGCTCTTCAGAGTACCGCTCCCTTAGCCATTTGTACATAAACTGCGAATCGTTAAACAGGCGAGTTTGCGATCTTTTGCCTTTACTTTTACCAAAACCACGGTAGTCAATCATAACAAAATCGTAGCCATTGCTTAAAAAATCTTTGGCAAACTTACCCCAACCTTTTACGCTTCTCGAATTACCCTTTAGGTAAAAAACCACTCCTCTTGAAGAAGGCACTTTAAAATAAATGCCACTTATTTTTCCTCCGTCTTCGGTATTAAATTCAAGTTCGGTAAACGGAAACGGGTAGTTATATTTAAAGGAGGGAGGTAGAATTTCGGGCCTAAAAAAAATAAAGTGCTGAAAAAAATAGAATAGCACACAAAATGCAATGTAAAATACGGCTATGCTTATGAGAGTGGCTTCCATTTAATAATACCCAAACTACTTAGATTTTAGTGGAAATAAAAGAAGATTTATTATTACTGGAACGAATGCCTTATAATTAACACTTTAAAAAAAATATTTTACGAACTGTACTGGTCAGAATATTTTAAAGAAGAGTCCACTCCGAAAACAGACAATTTTCACAAAAAGAGTTGTTTTGGATGAGATTTTCATTTTTAGAGATTCGATGATACTTGAGTATCAGCTAATTGAGGAAAATGAAAAGGTCGTCATCCGCTGGCGGGATTGGTTTTGGGTGTTTTTGGAGCGGACTCAAAGAATGAAACCCATAAAGAAAAATCTATTTGCCCAATTGTCTAATTCTAATAATTAAAATAATGGTTTAAGGAAAATTGAAAAATATCCTATTATTAAGCAATAATCTCTGCTAATCATTGGTCGATTGTCTATTACTTTTCCTAAATTTAAGCAAAGAAAAACAGCATTATTATGGGAAGAAAACCTGAAGGTAAAGCCGAGAAAATGTTTAAGAAGTTTGGCAAAAATGTAGATTCTGTAATTTCTGATATTAAAGAATCGGAAAAAGTAGCGCATTTAAATATTGACCAGCGCGTGGCCGAACTCAACAAAAACCGCAAATCTTTAGGTAGCCATTTCTGTAATGCTTCACATAATGCCAAATCTCAATGGGAAGAAGCTAAACCTAATTTTGAGCGTGCCGGGCAAGAATTTAAGAAAGCCCTCAATGTTTTTTTTGCCCATAGAGCCTATCATTAAATTACTTATTTTTCTCCAATTGCTCCACCAGTACCCTAAAATCTTTAGGATAAGGTGCTTCAAAATTATACTGCTCCCCTTTTATACCCTTTAAACTAAGCTTAAAAGCGTGCAGTGCAAATCGTTGAATGAGGGGGTTCTCAACTGAATCTTTTTTTAAATTATATTTTTTTTTAATGGAAGAAAGGTAAAATAATTCACCTCCATAAAACTCATCACCCACAATAGGCGCATTTAATTCGGCCAAGTGTACCCTTATTTGGTGCATTCTACCAGTAACAGGCTTACACTCTATTAACGAGTACCTATTATATACTTCTAATGAGGTAAACGAAGTTTCCGACTCTTTTCCTTGCCTGTTATTTACAACTACTTTGCCTTTGCCTGTTGTAATTAAAGGAGCGTTTACTATTTTATTTTTAAACTCGTGGCTACCCTCCACTACGGCATGGTAAATTTTATCTACTTTTCGCTTTTCGAATTGAGCGGCTGCGTGTTTATAAGCTTCGGGGTGTTTGGCAATGAGCAAGGCTCCACTGGTATCTTTATCAAGCCGATGGCACATTTGGGCTTCGGCCCAATAGTCTTTAGCCAATCGGTTTACATTAAACCGAGAGGCACGGTCATCAAGTGAAGCTAAAAAAGGAGGTTTGTTAATAACAATAAAGTCGTTATCCTCAAATAATATCCAATTCTTCAGTTTTAGTTCTTTGCCCATGTAATAAAGGTTTATCTTTCTGCAAAGAAAAGCTAAAAACTGAACCTTTACCAATTTTACTCTTTACAGAAACGGTAGCGTTGTGAGCACCTAACAAATGTTTTACAATGGCTAAGCCTAACCCATTACTAGCTCTGTTTTTTATTTTGGTTCTACTTTTATCAACTCGGTAAAATCGTTTAAATATTTGCGTTAAATCTTCGGCAGGAATGCCAACACCCGTGTCGGCAATTTGCACCTCCACACAATCATCTTTGTCTATAATCTTTATCCTAACCTTGCCTCCAACTTTATTATACTTAATGCCATTTGATATAAGGTTTTGAATAACCTGCCTAATGCGAACAAAATCGGCAAAAACGATGGATATAGGTGGTTTTTTGCTTCGCTTAATGGTTACATTAACTGCGCTGGCTTGCTGTTCAAAGTCATCAATAATTTCATCTACCAATTTAACTAAGTCAAAATGGTCGTTCATAAGCACAATATTGCCCGTTTCAATTTGAGAAAGTTCGAGCAAATCTTTTACCAGCTTATCCAAAAAATCTAAGTTATTGGCTGATTTTTTAAGAAATTTATATCGCACTTCATCATCATCAACTGCGCCATCTAGCAACGTATGCACGTAGCCTTGTGCTGCAAATATGGGTGTTTTAAGCTCATGAGAAATATCAGTAATAAATTGGCTTCTAAAATTTGCCCTCGTATGCAGTTTTAAAATTTCTTTATTCTTCCTTTTTTGCAAAACATGCAAGTCTCGATTAATTTTTTTGGTAACATCTAAATTAAACTCCGTTTCTGGTATATCTTCTGTTTTAATTCCTCGTAAGTAATACGATAACGTGTCTTTAATTTTGGAGACATCTCTAAGCACAACATATTCAATAGCAAGCCAAAAAACCAATCCATTTATTGCAAAAGATGACCCTGCAATTACAATTAGGAGCTTTTGAGAAACTCCGGCAGAATAAAGCAATAACGTGATTATAATAGAGGTAATTAAGGCTATTACTAATGTTAATAAGTACTTATTCATTAGCCTCAAACTTATAGCCAACTCCTTTAACGGTGCTTATAAAATTATCGCCTATTTTCTCTCTAATTTTTCTAATATGAACATCCACCGTTCGAGCAAGCACATATACATCTGATCCCCATATATTTTTTAGTAAAGTTTCTCTATTAAATACCTCCTCTGGCTTTTTGGCTAAAAAGTAAAGCAATTCAAATTCTTTACGTGGGAGTGTAATTTTTTTACCCTCAAGTGTTACCGAATAGCTAATCCTGTTGATAATCAAATTACCCATTTCTAGCACACCTGCATGCTCTTCTTTCTTATCCGATCGTTTAAAATAAGAGTTAACTCTGCTTAGCAAAGCCCTGGGTTTTATAGGCTTTGATATAAAATCATCTGCACCAGAATCAAAGGCCGCCACTTCTGAATATTCTTCTATTCGTGCTGTTAAAAAAATAATATGAGCCTTGGCTAACTCTGCCTCTTTACGCATTAATCGGCACGCCTCCACACCATCCATACGTGGCATCATTATATCAAGAATGATGAGCTCAGGTAATTTTAACTTGGCAACTTCTAGTGCTTCAATTCCGTCTTTTGCCTGAAAAACCTGATAGCCCTCCTTAGAAAGGTTATAGGATAATAAATCTAATATATCCTCATCGTCATCTACAATTAAAATTTTATGGGCAGCATTCGACATATTTTAATTTTTTACAAAAATAGAGTTAAGGATTTAAACCTTGTACTACTAATATATTACCATATTGTTACTAATTATCAAAAATCAAATGACAATAATGATTGGGCTTTGGGTTTTATTTGTGATTTGATAGTTGATAATTGTGATTTTTTAAAATATTTACTTTATGAACAGAACCTTAATTGGGGTACTTAGCTTTCCAATACCCTATAAATTTACTCAACTCACTATTAAATTCATACTTCAATTGTGTGTCAAATTCATGTTGCCTCTCCCGATAGTTTAAAAAAGAAACAAAGCCTGCATTATTTATTTTCAGCCCATTAAATAGCTTTTTATACCTTTCAGGATATTGAAAACTAACCGTATCAATATTAATTTTGAAAGAAGTCATAAACGAGGCTTTTTGGGCTTCTTTTATAGCAATAGGTTGGGTTTCTACCGCCTCGTAAATACTATCTAATTGCAGGGCACTAAGCACCATATATTGGGTAAATTTCTTACTATCTTCTAACCTAATTGCATAATCATTGGCTTGCTTTGAGCCCCTTCCATATTTTGATTCCAAAAACTGAAACGCACCTTTTCGTCCAATAAACGAGGCTAGGTTTTCATTAAACGTCATACTATCAGGAATAAAGAGGGTGCCGTGTGTTAATTCGTGTATCAGTGTATTGCTTAAGCTGCCCACCGATCCTTCGAGCATATTTGAAAGCACAGGGTCTTTAAACCAACCCAATGTGGACCAGCCCCCGACCGAAGACATTTCTACATCATAGCCTTCTTCTTTAAGATCTTGCGCTAAACTCTTGGCCTTTTCTACGTCAAAAAAACCCTTATAAGTAAAACTTCCAATAATAGGAAACGACCATTCTTTGGCTTTAAATTGATAAGGAGCACAAGCTGTTACTACCCATAGTATCTCTTTCCCTTTTTGGTCGTAAAATGTGGTGTAGTTTTTTGTTGGGGTTAACCCCAACGAATCGAATGCAAAATTTCTAATCTCGGCAATTAGGGCTAGCTTTTGTTTTAGGGTATCGGCAGTAGAGGGGTTATTTAATATTTCTTCGATTGGTTGTGCATTCCAAAGCACATGAAACTGCCCTTTGCCTTGGGCTATGCCATAGCTTATTAGGTCATGAAAAAATAAAATTATGGACATCAAAACTAAGAGTACAAGCCAGCCAAATTTCGTCTTCATAAAAATGATTTAAACCAATAGGCGCAAATTTCGTCTTTTTTCATCATCTTTTGTAGGCAGTAATCTGTTAATTTGGTTTTACTAAATCCGATAGCTATCGGGTTTATAAACAAACACTTCTTAATATTAATTCTACTTTACGAAGTTAACAATTGTACATCCTATCAATATCCTTTTGCCTGACTCGATGCCTAATTTTCATTTGTCGAAGTCTCAATTTAATATCTTCTTTTGTTCCAAACAGGCTAACAATCATTAATATTCTAGCATCCCTCATACTCATCAAGGGAGCTTCTTGTTGATGCGCTATTTTTTGCTCTAGCAAGAATAATGCTGCCATAAACACCAAGGCATGATGGTGATGCCAACTGTTCCATTTTCTAATTTGATAATCGGACATTCCAAGCTCATTTTTAGCATCGTCAAAGGTTCTTTCAACCCAATATCTTTGCGCTTGAAAATAGGCAAACTCTCCATTGGTATATTCATCTGATTTTGCATTACTCAAACTATATTTTAACTCTTTTTTTCCTCCGTTAATTGACTGTGTAATTATTAATCAATGTCGTTTAGTTAAGTCTTAAGTATCTAATAACCAATAATTTGTAATGAATAAAAATGCATTTTCTGATTTATCTTTAGGGGTATATAGGGGGTAATGCTAATTATCCTGAAGACCAAAAGAAAGATTATCGAGAAAAATTAACTAAAAACATATCAGATGAGTTCGAAAAAGACAAATTTATTAGCTGCTCAAAAGGCAGCCTTAAAGGGGTATTTTCAAGAGATAAAAGTCTGACTATCAAGAACTTAGTGCTTATTATTATGACATTTAAGAGTTCCATTCAAAGAGAACTAGATAAATTTTACAGTCAAATATCCAACGAAGATTTTACGATACGCCAAGTAACTAAAAGTGCCTTCACACAAGCCCGAGCAAAGTTAAATTCATGGGCATTCACTCGACTTAATGAAGTAGCAGTTGATACTTTTTACAAAAATGCTCCTTATCATAAATGGCATGGTATGCGCGTTTTGGCTGTAGATGGGACAAGACTTGTATTACCCAATCATAAAAGTGTTGAAGAAGAATTCGGAAAGCATAATTTTGGGCCCAATGCAGATAGCCCAAGAAGTATGGCTATTGGCTCAATGTTATATGATGTTTTGAATCATTTAACCTTGGATGCTCAATTAGCACCTTATAGTAGTAGTGAACGAGACCTTCTCTATAAACACTTGGAGAAAGTCGAAAAGGGGGATTTGCTACTCTTGGACAGAGGTTATCCAAGTTTTGCATTATTTTTTATCTTAAAAGCTAGAGGAATTGAGTTTGCCGTAAGAATGAAAGAAGATTGGTGGCTTTCAGTAAAAGAGTTCAAAGAAAGTGGTGAAAAGGAGCGTGTAGTTAGTTTTAGCTTACCTTCAAAGGATAAAGAAAAGTTAGCTCAGTATCCTGAAATGGCTGATAAGACCATTCAATGCAGACTCCTTAGAATTGAACTAGAAGATGGTAATATAGAAATATTATGCACTTCTTTAACAGATATTAAAAAGTATAAGCACTCAGAATTTAAAGCACTTTATCATTATCGATGGAATGAGGAAGAAGCCTATAAATTATTAAAAAGCCGTATAGAATTAGAAAATTTTTCAGGGAAAACAGCACGAGCAGTACATCAAGATTTTCAGGCAAAAGTATTTTTATTGACCTTAACAGCTGCTTACGCACACCCTGTAGAAGAAAAGGTAAGAGCCGAATTTAAAGCGGACAAAGAAAGAAAACACAGTCAGAAAATAAATCGTACAAATGCAATTTCTGCCACAATCAATAGTATGGTGTCATTTTTTATTAAACAAAAACCAATACAAACTTTAAGTATATTTGACAATATAGTTTACAAGACAAGGGAAATAATACGCCCAAATAGAAGTGTCAAACGGAAACATAAGCCTAAAAAAAACCTTCTCTATGGCGTATAAACGAATGTAATTCCTTAACTAAACGACATTGAAGGCTATATGGTTAATGCTTTTTATATTAACCCGTTTCCAAGTTGTCCGAAGGTTGTGCTTTCAGTAGATGATGACATATTGCTGAATGATAAATTCGTTGAAATTTCTTATAGAAAAATTCTTGAAAATCAATCGATTTTTTCTAAATTATTTGCGCCTTCTACATTGGATATTAGCTTAATATTACAATCAAACCCTCAAAAGAGGTTGATACTAAGCATTGGGTTTCATAAGCAATTGACATCATACTTAGGCTTAATTAATTATGATGGGAATAGTTATAAGCCTCCTAAAGTTAGATTACAGGCATATAGTTTGTTTCTTACTTACCGAGTTTTTAAACCTAAAACCCCAAAAGAGTAAAAATTCCCACCCTTTGCACCCCATCAGTGTCTCTACAAAGCAAACAGCATTATTACACTCACCACTCAGTGTATTCTGCGAGACACTGAGTGGTGAGTGTAATAATACAATACCTGAGTCCACTCCGAAAACAGACAAAACCAAAAAAGTCTCTTTTGACGACCGTTCTATTTTCAAGTTGGGTTAAAACTTGGTTCGGCTAACGTATGCTTGACTTGACACTAGAACTCACTCCCACAATTTTTACAGTAATTGGCATTAAAATCTGTCTCCAAATGCGCACAGTTTTCGCATTTTTTTGAATTGCCTACATTCGACTGGTACATTGATTTGCCAATTTCAGCCGTAACAATCCCGGTAGGGACAGCAATAATAGCATACCCTAAAATCATAATAAGTGCTGCAATAGATTGCCCCATAACTGTAACAGGGGCAATATCGCCATAGCCCACAGTTGTAAGCGTTACAATAGCCCAATAAATAGACCTTGGAATACTTGTAAAGCCATTTTCGCCACCTTCAACCAAGTACATTATGGTTCCCATAATTACTACAATTATGCTTACAGCTGTAATAAAAATAGTGATTTTGGGTCGGCTGGCTTTTAATGCCTGCCGTAGTTGAGAGGCTTCCCCTACAAAACGAGCGAGTTTAAAGATTCTGAATATACGCAATAATCTAAAACTCCGAAGCACAATTAAAGAATGAGCTCCTGTTAAAAATAGTCCAAGGTAGGTGGGCAAAGTAGAGAGCAAATCGATAATGCCAAAAAAGCTAAAAACATATTTTCTTTTTTTGGGAGTAATCCACAACCTTAACATATACTCAAGGGTAAATAAAATAGTAAGACCCCACTCAAGCACATCAAAATATGTTTGGTAAGCATTGCTTAGAGATTGAACGCTTTCTAACGAAACGGTTACTATACTAAGCAAAATGGCAATTAGAAGTGCTATATCAAAGGTTTTACCCCAAAAGGTATCCGCCTCAAAAATAATGATGTATAATTTTTCTTTAAGTTTTTGGGTGTTCACAGGTTTATTCTTTGGGGCTTAAAGTTAAAATGGATTGAGTATCTTTTACAATTTCCAACGAATCCATTAATTGAGGTCTAAACTCAACATCGGCAAACATTTGAGCCTGATCATCGTAATGTTTGCTCAAAAAATTACCCGATTGACCTGTTGGGTTAATGCTAACTGCGCCATTCATATTGCTTAAATCAATTACGGTACGAACAGCAGGCCCAGCTATTACAGGAAAAACGCCTGTGGTATCTAGCGCAAACATTTGATTATTAATCACCTCATTTCCGCCTTTAATGGCAATGGGGCCAACGCTAAAATATTTTTTTAAGGCTTCAACCTCACCTAAAGGGTGGTTGTGAGTTATGGTGTGAATCTCGCCCCATTTCCAATCTGTAGGATTATCACTATTAAAATTATTTTTAAGTGTACCTAAGGCAGACGTTACCGTTTTTTTAATAATATCATTTCTTGTTTCTTTTGCCTCGGTAGCAACATCATCCCACCAAACAGAGTTCTCGTTTTTTAGAATGGTAAAAAAACTGGTTTTTAAAATGGAAGTGCCACTAATGGTTTTTAAGTTTTTGCTCCCCAATTCATCGTTTAATGTGTAGTAATAGAGCCAAGCCAGTATCGTGTTATGAATAGAGGGGGTTACTTGATTTATCTGATGGTTGCCATCCCAGTTTTTTAGCAAGGCAAGCACTTCTGTTGGCATTTCTACTTTTGATTCTTCTATGAGCTGTACCATTAACTGTGCTATTTCTACCTGTACTTTAGAGGTAGCATTAGCTGCCATTTGCTTAGAGTCTTCGGCTGTCCAATTGGAGGGTTTTGCTTTTATGAGTTCAACTATTCTGCCCGATCTGTCTCTTGGATAGTAATACCCGTCATACAGTACGCCATCAACCGAATCTGGCTGATTATTGGCCGAATATACATACCCCCAGGGAGGGTTTTCTGCTTGTGGGTTTTTAGTAAAATCATAATAACCTACTATATCGTCATTACCGCTACTGCCATCTAGCAGTAATTTTGAATTTATATGAGGAGGCCTTATCGGTAATTTTGCGCAAGCCCACCACGCAATATTGCCGATAGTATCCGCGTACATTACATTTAATCCGGGAGCTTCAATCATAGAGGCTCCTTTGCGAGCATCTGCCATAGAATTTATATGATTTAGTTGGTAGAGGGCTTCCATTAAATCTTTAGAAAAATGTAAGTACGACCACCAAACGGCAACAGGCGCTTTATTCTCCTGACCTTTAAAAAAAATATCGTTTACAATAGGCCCATGGGCGGAGGTTCTTACAAAAATAGTATCTGAATCTTCCTCTTTAATGTTAATTACCTCTACTCTTTCGGTTAGCTCAACCCATTTATTATTACTCCACACTTGGTTTTTATTATTAGGGTTTTCTTTTTCCCGGTAAAAATCAACATCATCGTTTTCGAACATGGTTAACCCAATGGCGGCTAACTTATTATGACCCAGTAACGAAAATGGTACGCCCGCCAAATAATGACCATAATGGCTCATTCCGGGGTACTCCAAATGTGCTTCGAACCAAACCGATGGTTGGGAATAACCAATATGCGTATCGTTTTCAAAAACTGGCTTCCCCGACTTTGTTCTTTCTGAACCTATAACCCAACTGTTGCTACCAACAAGTAAAGGAATTGGTATTTGCTCGATTACACCTGCCAGAGAGGTAAGTTTGCTCGAATCGGTTTTAGCATAATTATAGATTAGCGTAGAATTAGAGGATGAAGTAAGGGCTAAATCGTTAAGGTATTCTGTGCCATGTTGGGCTACAAGTTGAGTAAGTACAGGATCCACTTTAAATCCTTCAGCAAAGCCTAAGGACATATATCCGGCAGCACTGTAGGCATCTTTAATACTAAATTCGCGCTTAGTAATGCCTATAATGGTAAATTCTATTGGTGTTGGCCCGTTTTTAATAAAACTATTTACGCCTTTAAAATAGGCTTCTGCGGCAGGTTTATACACATTGCTCGAAGCATTAAATTGCTTGGCAAATTTGTTCGATTTTTCGGCAATGCCTAAGGTTCTAAAAAGCTTATCCACATCGAGTAAATCTGGGCCTAATATTTCGGATAAGGTTCCGGTGGCTACCCTCCGAATCATCTCCATTTGAAAAAGCCGCTCTTGGGCATGCACATATCCTAGCGCCATATAGGCATCCGTCTCGTTGGTGGCATAAATATGAGGAATGCCGTATGCATCGTATTTTACTTCTACTTTATCTTTTAACCCATCGAGGGTAAATTCACCTTCGTAAGAGGGTTTTGTGTTTTGAAGGTACACGTAAAGTGAAGCAATCAGGATTAAAAGAATGGCAAAAAGGAATAGGGAAAACTTTTTCATTGAAATAAGTAGTTATTTAACCTGCAAATTATTGAATTTATATAACAATTAAAAAGGAGAACTTTGAGGTTCTCCTTTTTTAAGCAAATTATACCTAAACTAGAAAAGGGTCGTTTCCGAAAATCCAAAGCACTTCTTTGGCGAATCCTTTCGGATAATTTTGAGTAGTTTTATTTTGAGTTTTTAACCACCTGCTATATCCCAACTAGCGTGCCAATAACAAAAAGACACAATACTACCTATTTAGCCTGCTTAATCCCATTTATGATGTACGAAGGTGTACAGTTTGTACAAATTCGAACATTATGATTGGTTAAAATCCATCCTATATATTGCTGTAATTACAGTTTGCTAAACGATACAATTAACTTACTTTTGCACCACCAATAGTGGTAGATTAAGATGGGAAAAAGATCAAGAAAATGAGCGTTTTAGTAAATAAGGATTCTAAAGTTATCGTACAAGGGTTTACAGGTTCTGAAGGTACATTTCATGCCAGCCAAATGATAGAGTACGGAACAAATGTAGTAGGTGGCGTAACTCCGGGAAAAGGAGGGCAAACGCATCTTGATAAGCCTGTATTTAATACAGTTGCTGATGCAGTTGAAAAAGCCGGAGCCAATGTATCTATCATTTTTGTGCCTCCTGCATTTGCAGCCGATGCCATTATGGAGGCAGCTGATGCGGGTATTAAAGTAATTGTGGCTATTACCGAAGGTATCCCAACAAAAGATATGATGTTGGCAAAAGAATATATTAGCACGAAAGATGTAACACTTATTGGGCCTAATTGCCCTGGTGTAATTACTCCTGGAGAAGCCAAAGTGGGCATTATGCCCGGTTTTGTATTCAAAAAAGGAAGAATCGGTATTGTTTCTAAATCGGGTACACTCACCTACGAAGCGGCCGATCAAGTAGTAAAAGCAGGGTTAGGAATTTCCAGTGCCATTGGCATTGGAGGGGACCCTATTATTGGCACTTCTACCAAAGAGGCGGTTGAGTTTTTTATGAACGACCCGGAAACAGATGGCATTGTAATGATAGGCGAAATTGGAGGTAATTTTGAAGCTGATGCGGCACGTTGGATACTAGCCCAAGGCAACCCTAAACCAGTAGTTGGCTTTATTGCAGGGCAAACGGCTCCTAAAGGAAAAAGAATGGGGCATGCCGGAGCTATTATTGGAGGGGCAGATGACACCGCAGCTGCCAAAATGCGCATTATGAATGAGTGTGGTTTACACGTAGTTGAATCTCCTGCCGATATTGGAGAGGTGATGGCTAAGGTGATGAAAGGGTAGAAAATATAAAGTATTCCCAATCTTCTCGTCATTCCTGCGCAGGCAGGAATCTGCAAGAATGGAATGGCGAATTAACAGATTTATGCCTTCACAGAATTAACAATAAAAAGGGGAGAACGATTTCGTTCTCCCCTTTTTATTGTCATTAGCAAGTCCCTCCGTAGGAGTCTTTGCCCTAAGTATTTGTGAATAAAATCTTATACCATTCCAATGTTAATATGGTATAACGTTGGCCCTAAAATTCCCTTCACATTTACCTCGCAAACGAAACAGAGCGCATCTCACGAATTACCGTTACTTTTATTTGCCCCGGATACTGCATATCCGTTTCAATTTTTTGTGAAATGTCAAATGATAACTGTCCGGCAATTTTATCCGAAACCGTATCTGCATCCACCATTACCCTAAGCTCTCTACCTGCTTGTATGGCGTAGCATTTATTTACCCCGTCAAATCCTAAAGCAAGGTTTTCAAGGTCTTTTAATCGCTTAATATACGACTCCATTACCTCTCTTCGAGCTCCGGGTCGTGCTCCCGAAATGGCATCGCAAGCTTGTATTATGGGAGAAATCATAGCGGTCATCTCAACCTCATCGTGGTGGGCACCAATGGCATTACAAATTTTTGGGTGTTCTTTGTATTTCTGGGCGAGTTCCATCCCAATAATAGCGTGTGGTTTTTCCGATTCCTCAAACCATACTTTGCCAATATCGTGGAGTAAACCAGCTCTTTTGGCTTGCTTAGAGTTAAGGCCAATTTCTGCCGCCATAATAGCACAAAGGTTAGCCACCTCACGCGAGTGCTGTAATAAATTTTGCCCATACGAAGAGCGGAAACGCATACGACCTACCATTTTAATGAGTTCTGGGTGTAGGCCGTGGATACCCAAATCAATAACGGTTCGTTCGCCAATTTCAATAATTTCTTCTTCAATATTCTTTTTTGTTTTGGCTACAATTTCTTCTATTCGAGCTGGATGAATTCGTCCGTCAGTAACCAAGCGGTGCAAGGATAAACGAGCAATTTCTCTGCGAACAGGGTCAAACCCTGAAATAATAATCGCTTCGGGGGTATCATCCACAATAATTTCAATTCCGGTGGCAGCTTCCAGTGCTCTAATGTTCCTACCTTCTCGACCAATAATTTTACCTTTAATTTCGTCACTTTCTAAATTAAAAACCGACACACAGTTTTCAATGGCGTGCTCGGTAGCGGTACGCTGAATGGTTTCGAGCACAATTTTTTTAGCTTGCTTGGTGGCCGATAATTTAGCTTCTTCTACAATGTCTTTAATTTGAGAGGAAGCTCTGGTGCGGGCTTCATCTTGCAACGTTTCAATTATTTGATCCTTGGCTTCTTCAGCAGAGAGGTTCGCTATTTTTTCAAGGATAGATACTTTTTGATCATTAAACTTATCTAGCTCTTCTTTTTTACGGCTTACAATATTCATCTGATTTTTTAGCTTCTCAGATAGCTCATCGTACTCGGTAGATTTTCGCTTATTTTGCTCAATTTGTTTAGAGAGGTGTTGGTCTCTTTGTTTGAGTTTATTCTCGTTCGAAAGGATTTGGTTCTTCTTTCGGTTCATCTCTTCATCAAACTCTGATTTTAGTTTGATAAAGCGCTCCTTGGCTTCAAGAATTTTTTCTTTTTTTACTTCTTCTGCATCAATTTCTGCCTTCTTAATAATTAAGGCTGCACTTGATTTGGCTTTTTCTTCTTCGGCTTTATTAGCTTTAGCAAACAGTATTTTACCAATAATAATACCTGCTATTAACGCTACAAGACCAGTTACAATAATGTATATTAAATCTGTCATTTGTTAACCCGTTATATGTTTATACACGTGGCAACAAGTACGGAGAATTTAAACTATTAGAGAGATTGAGATAGTAGGTTATTTAGTCCGGCTAATTTTTCTTGGAGCAACTTATCGTCAACAGTGCTGCCCTCCGTTTTTAGTCTTTCAACCAATGCATCAAAAGCCACCATCGCCAATAAATCTTGTTTATCGTCTATGCCAAATTGGCTTTTGAACAGTTTTATTTTTTCGTTAACGATTTTACCAGCCTTCCGTATCCGTTCTTCCTCTTCCAGGCTTACCTTCATCGGGTATTCTCTGTCGGCTATTTTTATTTTTATTGAAAGCTTATTCATTTTTAAAACCTTATTATCGGCTTAATTGAGCAATACAATAATCTATTTCGTTAACGTAATCGTCAATCTTATCTTTTAGCTTTGAAACATCCTCGTTGTCTGCCTCTATGCTTCCTGCAATTTTACTAATTTTTATCTGATTTTGAAAATTTTGAATCTGTTCAGTTTTTGATTTTAACTGCTCTCCCAATTGCTGATTTTCAATTCTCAATTGCTCATTCTTTTGCTTTTCGCCATCAAACTGGTTTAAAAGCAAATTAATTTTTCTTTCGAGGGATTGAAATTCATTTTGAAGGGCTTGGTTCTCCATATTTCTTATTGTCTGATTACGGCTCCCAATTCTTTTTCAAACGTAGCCATTAACCTTTTCATTGTTTTATCTATTACTTTATCTGTTAATGTTTTTTTATCGTCTTGAAGAATAAATTTTAATGAGTAAGCTTTCTTACTGTTTTCAATTCTGTCTCCTTCGTATAAGTCAAACACATCTATCGATTTTATCAATACCCGCTCTGTTTTTTTAGAAAGGGCAAGTATATCTTGATAAGAAACCGATTTATTTATAACCAGTGAAAGATCTCTACGTACCTCTGGGTACTTCGAAACTTGCTTCACCATAATATTATCATTTGTCTTGCGTAAAAGCAAATCCCAATCGAAACTTGCGTAAAATACTTCTTGCTTTATGCCTAAATATTTTAATATGTTTTTGTTGAGGCTTCCTATTTCTACTGATGTTTTTTGACCAATTTTATAGCCGATACCATAACTAAATATATCAGAAACATTTTTTGTTATTTCAGCATTAGAAACATTCATTCGACCAAGTACATTTTCTGCAATGCCTTTTAGCTGATGAAAATCTGATGGCATCTGTTCAGAGTTCCATTGCTTTTCTTGTTCAAACCCGGTAATAAAAACCGCCAATCTTTTCTCCTCTTTGTACTCCCCTTCTTTTAGAAAATACTGCTTCCCAAATTCAAACATTTTTAAATTTGATTGCTTATAATTTATATTTCGGACAAGCACTTCAAGCCCCGAAAACAGAAGGCTTTGACGCATTACGCCCAAGTCTTCACTTAATTTATTCAAAATTTCAACACTTTCATCTTTATTAATCAACTCTGAAAGGTTAACGTACTCGGGCTTTGTTAATGAATTGGTCATCATTTCAAAATAACCATTAGCCACTAAGTAGGAAGAAACTTTTTGTTGGATTTTGTCAAAATCTTTGTGCTGCGAATTGGCTAAAAAGCTAGACCCAACGTTTTGGGGTAAATTAATATTATTAAACCCATAAATGCGAAGAATTTCTTCAATCACATCAGCTTCGCGCGTAACATCTACTCTAAAAGTGGGTATAACAGCCACAAAGCCTTCTTTAGAAATATCTTCAGTGCCAATGTCTAATAAGTTAAGGATAGAGTGAATCTTTTCCTTTGAAATTTCTTGTCCAATGAGGCGGTTTATATTTCGGTAACTGATAGATACATTCCATGGGACAATTGGAGAGGGGTAAATGTCAACCAATTCAGAAGAAATGTTGGCTCCTGCCAATTCTTTAAGCAATAAGGCAGCTCGTTTTAGTGCATAAACTGTTCCATTCGGGTCAGTGCCTCGTTCAAACCGAAACGAAGCATCGGTTTTTAGTTGGTGTACCATGGCCGATTTACGAATATAAGCTGCATCAAAATAGGCCGATTCTAAAAATATGCTGGTAGTTGTATCCGAAACACCAGAAGTAACTCCTCCGAAAACACCTCCAATACACATGGGTGCTTCACCATCGCAAATCATTAAATCTTCGGCTTTTAATTTTCGCTCTTTATCATCAAGCGTGGTAAAAGGGGTGTTAGCTGGCAATGTTTTAACTACCACCTTTTGGCCTTTGATTTTAGCGTAATCAAAAGCGTGGAGTGGCTGACCAGTTTCGTGCATTACAAAATTGGTAATGTCAACCACATTATTAATGGGCGAAAGCCCAATGGATAGCAACCTGTTTTTAAGCCAATCAGGTGACTCGGCAATGGTAATATTGGTAAGGGTTACGCCTGAGTAACGTGGGCACGCTTTTGGGTTTTCTACTGAAACCTTGATGGGTGCTGCTTCATCATCTTTAGTAAAATCCTCTACCGATGGCCAGGTAATTTCTTGCTCCGTAACCGCTTTTACATCTCTGCTGGTACCCAAATGCGAAATGGCATCGGAGCGGTTAGGGGTTAGCCCAATTTCAAATACATAATCGGTTTCAAAATTAAAATACTTAAGCGCAGGAGTGCCAGGTGTTAAATCAGTAGCTAACACCATAATGCCATCGTGTGTACTGCCAACACCAATTTCATCTTCGGCACAAATCATTCCTTCGGAGACCTCCCCTCTAATTTTCGCTTTTTTAATTTTAAATGAATCGCCTCCTATAGGGTAAAGTGTAGCTCCAACAGTTGCCACAATTACGGTTTGGCCTTCGGCTACATTGGGTGCACCACATACAATGGGTGAAATTGCTCCACCACCAATATCAACGGTAGTTATACTTAGTTTATCGGCATTAGGGTGTTTGGTGCAAGTAAGTACTTTGCCAATTACCAAGCCTTGCAAGCCGCCTTTAATGGGCTCAAATTTCTCAAGCCCTTCCACTTCTAACCCTGTATCAGTTAGTATTTCTGAAAGCTCTTCAGGGGATTTATCTATGTTTATATACTGACGAAGCCAGTTATAAGAAATCTTCATTTTAACAATCTTTAAGCGAGCAAAAGTAGTAATTTAATCGCAGGGCGGTAGCCCTTTTGGTTTAATTCCTCGACCCTTGGGTCGGAAATAATTTTGTTTGCATCCCCTTAATTAAAAAGTTTAGTACTAATCAATTAGGAGACTCTTCGGGCTGTAGCCAGCTGAGGGGTGTACACTCTTTTTCGAACCGTCATTCAGAAGGGGGAACGACTGAAGAATCTCTTTAAAAAGGAGACCCCGCAAAAAGTGCGGGGAAACGTGCTTTTTATACACTTTGCCGGGCCTGTTCCGACATCCCCTCTTTGAAAATTCTTTGCTCTGTCAATGGGAGCGCATCCCCTTAATTAAAAAGTTTAGTGCTAAACAATTAGGAGACTCTTCGGGCTGTAGCCGGCTGAGTGACGTGCATTCTTTTTCGAGCCGTCATTCAGAAGGAGGAACGACTGAAGAATCTCTTTAAAATGGAGACCCCGCAACGGATGCGGGGAAACGTACTTTTTATACACTTTGCCGGATCTGTTCTGGTCCCCTCTTTGAAATTCTTTACTCTGTTAATGGGAGCGCATCCCCTTAATTAAAAGTTTTAGTACTACACAATTAAGAGACTCTTCGGGCTGTAGCCGGCTGAGTGACGTGCATTCTTTTTTGACCCGTCATTCAGAAGGAGGAACGACTGAAGAATCTCTTTAAAATGGAGACCCCGCAACGGGATGCGGGGAAACGTTCTTTTTATACACTTTGCCGGGCCTGTTCCGACATTCCCTCTTTGAAATTCTTTACTCTGTCAATGGTAGCGCATCCCCTTAATTAAAAGTTTTAGTACTAATCAATTAGGAGATTCTTCGGGCTGTAGCCGGCTGAGTGACGTGTACTCTTTTTCGAACCGGGGGAACGACTGAAGAATCTCTTTAAAATGGAGACCCCGCAACGGATGCGGGGAAACCGTGCTTTTTATACTTTGCCGGATCTGTTCTGGCATTCCCTCTTTGAAATTCTTTGCTCTGTCAATGGGAGGGCATAGCCCGAAGCCTGCCTTGCCGGCAAGGCAGGTGCTCGGTAATGACGTTGGTCTTAAGCCTTAGTTATATAAGAGGTTAATAATCTGGAAAAGATTTTTCTCCAGCTTCTATGGCTACTGCCAGTCGGTTTTCTTTGGGTGGAAAAGGGCAAGTGTACCCTTCCATATAGGCACAGTAGGGGTTATATGCTTTATTAAAATCTAATAGTATTTTACCTTGGTTGGCAGGTTGCACATCAAGGTAACGACCTCCACCATAGGTGGTTTTGCCACTTGTTTTATCTAAAAAGGGGACAAAAAGTGTTGAGTTATTAGGTTTGGTAGAAGCTAACACCAGCAAGGTGTTGTCAACTTCAGCCCAGTTAAAACTGGCCGTTCCCACCACCAAAAACTTATCAATGGTGCCTTCGCTTGTGACCAAACTCAAGGTGTCTTGTTTTTCTCTTTTTTTATAAGTTGCTTTAATGCGCAAATCTAAGTTTGCCGGATAAAAATCTAAGTAGCTAAAATTAACTTTTTTTATTAAAAAGGGAGATTCTGGTGAATACCTGAAATGTTCTGAAACTTGATGACGATGTAGAGCAATAGCATCGGCATATTGTTGCGGATCTTCTTTGTTTAACGTTAACACCAACCAATAAATTAAAATGGAGCTAAGTAGCACCACCATACCAATGATAATATTTTTCATATATCCGATAGATTAAAACACACCTGCATCTGCCATGCTAAAATAGCCCGAATTGGTGTAGATAAGATGATCCAGCACGGGAATTTCCAAAATACTGCCTGCTTCTTTCAATTGCTTGGTAAGGCTGAGGTCTTTTTGGCTTGGTTTAAGGCTGCCAGAGGGGTGGTTATGTGCCAAAATAAGGCTGCTAGCCAACGACTCAAGTGCGGTTTTAAAAATAATTTTGGTATCTACCACCGTACCGGAAACACCTCCTTGGCTTACGGGTATTGGCTTAATTAACTGATTAGCTCTATCGAGTAATATTATCCAAAATTCTTCGTGCGGCAAATCTTGCAAATAAGGGTGCATAAGATCGTAGGCCATTTTAGAAGTGCTAATTTTTACTACTTTGGGTTGGCCTGCCTCTTTTCTTCTACGGCCAAGCTCTAAAGCACTTACAATACTTATGGCTTTGGCTTCGCCAATGCCTTTAAATTTTTTAAGGTCATTAACGGATAGCTTTGCTAATAAATTAAGATTATTATCAACCGAATGAAGAATTTCTTTTGCTAAATCAACGGCTGTTAGGGTTCGAGTACCCGAGCCAATTAAAATGCCAATAAGCTCTGCTTCGGATAAAACTGACTTGCCTTTAAGCAAAAGCTTTTCACGTGGCCTGTCTTCTTCGGCCCATTGTTTAATAGATGTTTTATGTTGATTTAAATAACTCATATACAATTTGAACAAGATAGAGTTTATTTTAATCATTTAAAAATGAGTCCACTCCGAAAACACCCAAAATAACTCTTTTTGTGAAAATTGTCTGTTTTTGGAGTGGACTCAAAAATTTAGGCATAAAAAAAACCTCTGCTAGTTAGCAGAGGTTTTTAATTTCTTTTTAAACAGCCTATAAGCTATTTACAAATTTTGTTAACCTCGATTTGTTATTAGCGGCCTTATTCTTATGAATAATATTTCTTTTCGCTAATTTATCAATCATACCAGTAACTTTTTTAAGCAACTCTTGTGCAGCGGCTTTATCAGTAGAATTTCTTAATTCTTTAATAAATGTACGTGTAGATTTTGCTTGGTATCGATTTCTTAGCCTTTTGGCATTATTCGATCTAATTCTTTTTAAAGCTGACTTATGATTTGCCATAATATATATATAAATTCTATTTCGCCTTTCAAATTTTGAGAGTGCAAATGTAACAGTAATTAATTTGAAACCAAAGAGTTGATTTTAAATATTTTTATCCCTATTATGTAGGTTCAATGCAAAATTACTTTCTTATTTCTATTATTTTGTTATTTGGGTCTTCAAATAACAAAAAAGTTGCTTGGGGCTTTTTTGGTCATAAAAAAATAAATGAGTTGGCTATCTATGCCTTACCGCCCGAGTTGCAACCTTTTTATCATGCACATGCTAATGAAATTATAGCATGGTCGGTAGCGCCTGACCAGCGCAGGTATGTAATAGAGGAGGAGGGAGCCAAGCATTACATTGATTTAGACTTATACGATTCGTTGCCATTACCCAAGTATTGGCATGGGGCTGTTGAAAAATATGGGGAAGGATATTTAAGGGAAAGAGGCATTGTGCCTTGGAATACTTTTTTTGTTTATCATAACTTGGTAAAGGCCATGGCTGCCAAAGATTATAAGCGCATTATTAAAATTTCGGCAGATCTTGGGCATTATGTGGCAGATGCCCATGTACCCCTGCACACCACCAGTAATTATAACGGGCAATTTACCGGGCAATTGGGCATCCACGCTTTTTGGGAGAGCCGTTTGCCCGAGCTGTATTTTGAAAGCTATAATTTGTTTAGCGAACGAGCGAGTTATGTTAAAGATGTACAGGGGGAACTTTGGCAAACCATTAGTGAGTCGAACGCACTATTAGAAGATGTGTTGACTTTAGAGGCCAAGCTTACGTTAGAGATAGGCGAAGATAAAAAGTACGCCTATATGCAGCGTGGTAAAAGAATTATACGAATGCCCTCGGCCTATTTTTCGGAGCGGTATAATAAGCTTGCTGGTGGTCAGGTGGAGCAGCGTATGCGCAAAGCAATTTACAGAGTAAGTAGTTTGTGGTTTAGTGCTTGGGTTGATGCAGGGCAACCTGTGTTGAATGAGGTTGGTTCCACTAACCTCATTCAACCAGATACCATAGCTATCCCTAATAAAACCTCTGTTAAAAGGAGTCATGATTATTAATTGAAAGCTATTAACACTAGAGGTTAAAAAGTATTGAGCCGTAATTACCACGGCTCAATACTTAGTTCTGATTTAATATTTATAAAATTAGCTTATTGTTCTATTATAATCCGAGTGTTAAAAACCTTGTCTCTTGCAATCAATTTTAACAGATAAACTCCATTGGGCAATATTGAGGTGTTTATTTCAATAAGCTTCCCAAAACTATCATTTCTAAAAACCACTAACCCAGTTAAATTATAAACCACCAACGATGTAAAGTCTTTATCGGGCTGTGCGATGTAAAGCTTATTGGTAGCAGGTTGTGGGTATATTTGGAGATTAGCATCCGCTACATCTTCTAATCCGGTAATATTATCTATAATTTCAAAAGAGCGAACAACCTCTGTCGCTGCTGCGTAGGAGGCATCTCCTGCTTGCGAAGCCATAATTTCGGCTGTGCCTGCTCCAGTTATGGTAACCATATTGCCACTTATGGTTACAGGCCCTGATACTACCGAAAAGCTCACTTCAAGCCCAGAGCTGGCGGTTGCAATAAGGGCAAAGGGGGCATCGCCAAAAGTTTTGTTGGTAATAGCAGTAAAATCAATTGTTTGTGTTGCAAAGGCTACGTCAAAACTTTGTGTAACCGATGGAGCGGGGTCGTAATCAATATTACCAGCTTGCTCGGCTTTTACTTCTACCGTGCCAACCCCGGTAAGGGTTATGGTGGAGCCTGAAATAGTAGCCGGTCCCGAAATAATACTAAAACTAACAGGCAACCCCGAGGATGCAGATGCAGAAATATCAAAGTCAGGGTCTTCGTAAGCTTTATTGTCTAAACTACCAAACGTAATGGTTTGAGCATTTCTATGAAATATCCACCCAATAACGCCACCATTATCAATAGAATTATAGGCATTAAAGGTAGCCCCTCCGGTGGCAGTTGCATTTTCCATTTCCAAATAATAGGCATCTACCACCCCACTGGTTTTGCTAAAAGTAATAGACGACACCGCAGTTTGAGGTTGCAATTTAATGGGATCGGCAGATGTGCCTGTAAGTACAAAGTTGTTGGCTGTAATTGTTACATCATTTACAGGTTTAAGGGTTTTACCTGCCACTACGGTAAATTTTGCAGCCGTAATATCATTGTATATCAAGCTAGTGTTCGTACTAGTGTTCGAAAACGTAAAATTGTTTAAATTTATAGTATTGGTGCCGCTATTAGGCTGATTAAATGCACTACTAATAATAAGTTCTGAGCTACTTCCGTTTACCGTAATATTTGTGGCTCCTCCTGATTGCCAGCTATTTACGCTTACCGTTGAAGTGCCCAAATTTAATGTTTTAGGGTTAGACTGTGCAAAGCGAAGCTCAAAAAACACCTCTACATTATAATTATTGGTATTTAGAGTGCCGTTTTCCATTTTAAGCTTATAGAGCAATAAGTCTCCTCCTAGTGTCCAGTTACCGTTTGCAAGAAAATTGACCTCAGAATTATTACCCGGACCACCGTTAAAATTGATGGTTTCGCTACCTGTTGTTAAAAAATTTAATGTGCCTATATTAACAGTTACAGAGGACGGTATATTAACAGATCCATAAATATTCATTTCCTTACTATTGCCAGAAAGTGTAAACCCATTGCTAATGGTAGAAGCATTTAAATCATTAAAATTTGCCTGAAGGTCATCAATTACAACAATTTCTCCGTTTGTGTTAAACGAGTTGGCATCAAAAAATACATCATCAAGCACCCCGGGCACATCGGTGTGCATAGTGCTGCCACCACTGGTGGTAGCCCAGTGGTTGGCAAAATCGCTCCAGTTGCCACCATCACCCACCCAGTAATAATCCAAGCCGGTAATTGGGGTTATATTCCACCCGGTGTTGTTACCATTATCTATGGTTTGGGTAGCATTAAAAACAGCTCCGCCTGTGGCGGTTATATCTTGTAAAATAAGGTAAGTGCCATTTACCATGCCGCTTGCTTTGGAGATGGTAGAAACCGTACCCGACACCGTGCTGCCTAAAGTAATGGGCAATGCTTTAGTACCGTTTAAATTTAAATTTACATTAATAGTGGTTACTTCATCGTCTTCAAAATTTACACTTGCTCCTGGTTCCAGCGTTAAGTTTTCAAACGTATTGCTGCCCTCTAAGGTAGTAGAACCGCTTAAATGCACATTATTAAATTGAAACCCACTTATGGTATTGTTTTGCACCATTATGCCTCCAATAAGGTAGAGATTAGAAGTGCCTGCATTGAGAACGGGCTGATAGGAATAGTTATTAAAGTTAATGTTTCTTGCATAAACATTGCTACTCCCTAAATTAACTGTTGTTCCATCTGCCGTTCCTAAAATGGCAATATCGATGCTTGCGGTTATTGTTTGGTTATTGGTATTAATAATACCTTTATATAAACTAATCTGTTGTGACGACAAAGGGTCTTGAAACGTATAAGTGCCTTCTGCCTCTACTTTAAAATTTAGGAATGCCCCACCGGTAGAACTGGTAAGGGTGTGATTTCCACTACCTACTAAAGCAAAATTCCATACATTTTTATTTACTTCAGGGGTAAATGTTGCTGAGCCAAACACATCCAATCTAAACGCAAAAGCTCCTGTAAAAGTAGGGGTATTGGTTACGCCTGTCCAGTCCATATCTTTTGCTTGTGCATTCAAATCAAGGGTAACGGTTTGCCCACCGGAGGTAAACGAATTGGCATCAAAAAACACATTATCGGTTTTGCTAGGGTAATCGGTGTGCATGGTGCTGCCGCCACTGGTGGTAGCCCAGTGGTTAGCAAAATCGCTCCAGTTGCCGCTATTGCCTACCCAGTAATAATTTTGGGCTACCACAGGGTTAATTGTCCAACCAGTAGTATTGCCATTACCGCTAGCATTATTGGCGGTAAAGTTGGCCCCACCCGTGGCATGTACATCTATTAACTCAACATACGAAACCGTAACAGCCCCAGATGCCTTTGAAAAAGTAGCCTCGCTGCCTGGTATAGTGGTTTTAATTTTAATAGGATTGTGTTTTGTTCCATTAGCCACTAGGTTGTTAATGGTAAAAACATCGCCACTTTGCAAGGTGAGTGTTTCGCCTTCTGCAATTGTAATTTCGTTAAAACTAGCAGTATTGCGTAAGCTACCCCCATTAAACACCACATCATAGTAAGTAAATGGGCCGTCACCTGCATTATCCCCATAAAAGGAGGGTGTAATAATTTTGGAGGTACCAGCATTTAGGGTAAGGTTGGAACCCACCATCCACCAACGTTGGGCAGTAATTTGCGATGACCCCAGATTAAGTGTTTTGGTTTTGGTGTCAGAAATTTGAAACCTTTGTCCTGCATCGATTGCCATATTATTGGTATTCAGGGTACCGGCCATCATAAAAATACTATTGGTGGTCAGGTTATCTTGCAAGCTCCATTCGCCTCCTTGCCCATTAAACAGAATACTGGAACTTACTCCCAGCGAAGTGCCATTGGTAGTTATGGTATTACCTGTTCCGGTAGATTCAAACTCTACAACGCTAAAATTGGCGGTCATATCTGGTGATAGTACCAAAGAGCCATAAATGTTTATATCGTTGCTATTACCAGTAATGGTAGGAAAGTTGGCTACCCCACTCCAGTCCATCGTATTGCAATTGGCAACTACATCAAGGGTAACTACCTGACTGCTTGCATTAAATGAATTGGCATCAAAAAAAACATTGTCTGTAGAAGTTGGCAGTTGAGTGTGGGCAACACCCCCACCGCTGGTGGTAGCCCAGTGGGTTAGGTTGCTCCAATTGCCGGTGCCTCCTACCCAGTAGTAGTCTTGGGCAACAGAGTAAAGAGATAATAGGCTAAACAGAACGGAAGTAAGTAATTGTTTCATAAGCTTTTACAAGAGTAATTTGCTTATAATATTCATACATTAATGTAACTGTTACAAGTGGTATTTAGTAAACAGACTTACTTTTTTAGTGAACCTTACTTTTTAGATAGTAAAAATTTCAGGAGTTATTGAGATAGCTGTTATTTTACCCTGCTGAGCCTACAAATTTTTATTAAGAATCTAAGGAAAGCTAAATACTAATTTAAAAGTACCTCCGCTTTAATACTTGCCGGTTAAAAGGGGCAAAATCAAAGCCAATCATTATTTCGTGCGTACCCCATTGGCTTGTGATTAATTTGGTACTTGGCAACTCCATAGAATACCCAATTCGTAAACGGTCGCTAATTTGCAACTCAGCCAATGCGCCAAAGGTGTTAAAATTACGAAACAGTATTCCTAGCCAAAGTGTTTCGGCTAATAATACACTCCCATTAATATCTACCGACACCTGGTTATCAACAATTTTAACCAAAGTGGAGGGCTTTATTTTAAAGCCATTACTTAAAGGCAATACTGCACCTGCGCTTAGGTAATAATGTTTTTTATAACGGGTACTCTCGGTTACACCATCGTTGGCTTCAATATTTAATATGCGAGGCACCGAAAACCCAATGTAATAATAGCGGCTATAATACATAACGCCTGCTCCAAAATTAGGCGTTATAAAATTTTCGTCCACAGGCTCAAAGCTTGGGTCGTTTACAAATTCCATATTTAGGTCTGAGTAGTTATATGTATATTGGGTAACTCCACCTTGCACCCCAAAAGCCAGCCTCGTTTTTCCAAAGCTAATTTTATACGAAAACGTAGTATATACTTCTGAATTATTGCTAACTCCAAGCTGATCGTTTAATACATAAACGCCTACACCTCCTTTATTATTAAAAATAGAGGTGTTTGCAGTAAGCGAATTGGTAGTAGGAGCTCCTTCAATACCTATCCATTGTGCCCTGGACATTAAGGTTACCGAGGCATTATCGTAAGCCCCTACATAAGCAGGGTTAATTAATGCCTGATTTAGCACATATTGATTATAGAGTGGGTCGTACTGTGCTTGCCCTGTAAGCAAACCTGTGTAAAATAATATAAATAATAGAACCAGCTTTTTCATATTAATAGCGAATTACAATAAAACCACTTTCATTTTTAGATCCGTCTCCTTTTTCTACCACATAATAATACGTACCTTCTAGCAGTTGCCTGTTTTTGCCAAGATTTGATTTCCCTTCAAATACATGTTCGATATTATTATACCCTGCTTGTTCAAATACTTTATCGCCCCAGCGAGTGTAAACGGTTATAAAATTATTGGGGTATAACTCAATGTTTTCAATTTTAAGAAAATCATTAATGCTATCGCCATTGGGGCTAATAGCATTATATACGTTAATGTTCGCAATCGTCTCACCAGAACTCTTGCCAATGGTAAAAAATGATTGCGTTGCCAAGGCTTCGCTTGTAACGCTTCCATCCATTACATCGCCTGTAATGCTTGTTCCACCTAGGCTTGCAAATGGTGTGTTTAAATCAGGAGATTGTACCACTACAGCATCTTGTATTGTTTCTAAAAAAAGTTCTTCTACAACAGGTAATTTTATTTGGGCATTATCAAAACTCCCTGCTAATACATCTAGCTCCCAATACTGCTGATCGGTTACCGCTGTTAAAGAAGCATCTACTTCCAAATTTGGATTAGGGGCATTTACTAAAATGCCGGTAGTGGGTGTTGCCCCTTGAATATCTAGTAACTCTACCGGTAAAAACACATTATTTACACCAACCGGAAAATACTTGTTTCCTGTGCCCACATGGTAAAGAGGCCCTTCTATATACGAAGATGATGAGCCTCCAATTATCGTTGCCCCATCTTCAATAATTATTTTGGCATCTCCATCTGACTTTAAAATGCCTGCATTCATCTCCAATTCGTTTTCGATGGTAATATCGGCTCCAAATATTTTAGTGCCTCCCCCCGAAATGGCTAAACGTGTAAACGATTGGTTATTATGATTAATTATTTGGGTTTGACTGCTCGTTAACGTTAGTTGTCCCTGCCCTGGTTCATACGTATCATTATTTTGCCAGATACCCCCAACATGTATATCGCCATTATTAATAATTAACCCATCATTAATAATGCTATCGGCCACAAATAATACTGTACCGTTACCTATACTTAGGGTATTATTTTTATTGTACAGACTTTGTGCCTGAGCAAAATAAAACCCAACACTAAAAAATAAATATAGTAATGGCTTTTTCATAATTCCACTACAAGTCTGCCAGAAACAAAAGAAAGCGTTGTGCCAGCACTTACAATGGGAGAAGTGCCTGAATAAGTAACCACAAAACTAACGGCTTCACCTGCACTTAATAGCAGTTCTGTTGAAAACCCATATCCAATAAAAGTAGCTAATGCAGCAGGTCTAATTCGTTTTCTATATACCGTTGTCCCATCTACTGTAATATCAATAGTAAATGATGCATTATCTGGAGCATTGATATTTAAAGAACCTGTAAACGCATAAATGCCATTTACTGGGGGAGTGTATTTGGCACCATCAAAGGTGTTATTTATATCGTAAACCCCACCTGGAAAGCCGATAGTTTCAGCCCCTCCTGTTATTGTATTATTAGTAGTAACATACGCCTTAAAGGCCTCTTGGGTAGCTGAAGGTGACGGCAGAGATACTGTATTTCCCCCAGCAATAGTTAGGTTAGAACCCGAAATAGATAAGGTTTGATTATCAGTATGATCCAACGCATCTACATAACTTTTTCGTGTGGCATCTGTACTGCCAATGGGCAAACCTAAGCCAGTAATTCTATTACCTCCTGCACTTGTTCCATTGGCCAATACACTGGCTAAATTTTGGTCTAATACCGAAAGGTTTGACGTGTTGCCTCCAGAAATTGTTAATACATTAGAGCTTCCATTAAAAGATAAAGTTTGATTATCGGTGCCTGTGCCGTCTTGCAGGGGAGCTAAATTAACATTGGTATTGCCACCAGCATCGGTTATGCGCAGGGTGGTGCCTACAAGCGTGGCTCCAGTTATTAGTTCATTGGCTGTACTATTATCATTATCGGCAATGCTAAAGGTAGTATTGGTGCCTCCTGTTATGGTTACGGTTCTGTTGGTGCCTGCCGATGAGCTGCCTAAATTTTGGTTGTCTGTATTGGCTTCAAATCCATCTTGCAAACCCACTAAATTAACATTGGTATTGCCACCAGCATCGGTTATGCGCAGAGTAGTACCTACAAGCGTAGCTCCAGTTATTAGTTCATTGGTTGTACTTGCATCGGCATCGTTAACTGCATCGGTAAAACTGCCCCCTCCATTGGAAAGAGTTACGGTTGAACCTGACTTTGTAATGGTTTGAAATTCATTATTGGGGTCACTATCCGCATCATTAACACCATCTTGAATAGGCGATAAATCTAAGGTGTTGCCTCCTGTAATTGCTAAATTAGTGCCTGTTAAGGATAAAGTTTGATTATCAGTATTTGTACCCGAAAAGGCAGATAAATCAATATTAGTAGGTGATGCATTATTGGTAATGGTTAAAATATTACCAGTCAACTGTAAGTCTTGAATTTCATTGGTTGTACTTGCATCGGCATCGTTTACCGAAAATGAACCTCCTGCATCGGAAAGAGTTACATTAGAACCCGACCTTGCAATGGTTTGAAATTCATTAGTAGGGTCACTATCTGCATCATTAACACCATCTTGAATAGGCGATAAATCTAAGGTGTTGCCTCCTGTAATTGCTAAATTAGTGCCTGTTAAGGATAAAGTTTGATTATCAGTATTTGTACCCGAAAAGGCAGATAAATCAATATTAGTAGGTGATGCATTATTGGTAATGGTTAAAATATTACCAGTCAACTGTAAGTCTTGAATTTCATTGGTAGGGTTGCTATCGGCATCATTAACACCATCTTGCAAGGGAGCTAAGTTAACATTGGTATTGCCACCGGCATCGGTTATGCGTAAGGTAGTACCTACAAGCGTAGCTCCAGTTACTAGCTCGTTGGTTGTACTATTATCATTATCGGCAATGTTAAAAGTTGCATTTGTACCTCCGGTAATAGCTACTGTGCGGTTTGTTCCACTAGAGCTACTGCTCAAATTTTGGAGTTCGTTCGTAGGGTTACTATCCGCATCGTTTACACCATCTTGTATAGGCGATAAATCGAGGGTGTTGCCTCCTGTAATTGCTAAATTAGTGCCTGTTAAGGATAAAGTTTGATTATCAGTATTGGTTCCCGAGAAAGGAGCTAAATCAATATTGGTGGCAGCACTGTTGTTCGTTATTGTTAGTGTGCTTCCAACTAGTTGCAAATCTTGCACTACCGTTATCGCACTCCAATCAGTCCCGTTCCAAAAATAAAAGCCATTTAAATCCGAATCAAATACCATTAGCCCATTTTCGCTAGCAGATAAGGCTGTATTCATTGCGGTACGCTGGGCTGTTGTTAGCCTTGGTATCAGCACCCCCTTATTGTTGGATACAGATACGATATCCAAAATGGCATTTGGATTAGGATTGGATGTGCCTATGCCCACACCTGATTGTGCTTGGGAAAATTGAGCAATTAAAACGAAGGCGGAAAATAGCGTAAGTTGAGCAATTTTGGTTCTCATAGTATTTTGAGTTAGACCCTTAGTTAACATAAATGCCAACACTAAAGGGATTATTACGTTATAAAACTCTAACATTTTAATAAACCCTGCAAGTGCTATTTAGTGAACGGCTACTTTTTTTTAGTAAACCTACTTTACTTGTTAGCGAAAAAATAAGGACTTTAAAATTTAAGGGCATCTCTATTAATTGCTTGTGTCCTCTGGCTTCTTCTGAGGTTTGTGATCGAGATGTGGTTTCGAAGGCAGGCTAGTTGCCTGGCTAGAAACCACAACGAAGAGCACGAGCCTCAGAAAAAGCCCCTTTGGGTTAGATTAAAGCACTTATCTGCTTCGTTATAATCGACAAAAAGGCAACCAGCCTTCCTTGTCGATTCTGCCTTGCATCTAAGCACTTTATTTCTAACAGAGGGCAAAATCAATTAATAGAGATGCCCTTAACGGATTGTTACCTATTGATAGTTATTCCTTATCCTGAAATTAGTCAATCAATGGACGTTCCTATTATCTATTTTGATAACTTTTGTTTTAGAGACACTTTACCTAATGGAACGCCATTCTAGCTTCACCTAATTTCTGCCTTGCCCCTCCGGTTAATGGTGCTAACTTAGCTAATATATTACTATCTCATCTCACCCAGAGATATGAGCCTTTCGCAAAGAACTCTGAATTTTCCCAAAAAGTAAGAATAATGCCACGAATTAAACTAGTTGGCTCATAGGTTGATGACTGTGTGATAGTTTTGTAAGGCGGTTGCCTTACGAGATTGCCCCGCCAGCCTTTAGATTTACATTAGCTTTTATTATTTTAGGGTGGCAAATAAATTATTTTTTAGTTGAGATACCTCATAAAAAGTGATTATTGAATTTTTAAAAATTCTTATAGCTTTTTAATATCAAGCAAGTTTAAAGTTAGAGCAAACCCCTAAGAAAGGGCAGGTTATTTATTAAAAATTTGTTATTCGAACTCTAAGTAAAAAGTATGAGTCCACTCCGAAAACTCACAAAATCAAAAAAGACTCTTTTGGCGATTTTTTCATTTTCCTCAATTAGCTGATGCTCAGGCATCTCCGAATCTCGTAAAATAAAAATCTCATCCAAAATAGCCCATTTTATGAAAGATGTCAGTTTTCGGAGTGGACTCAAGTATGTTTTCAAATCATTGCCTGTTCTAGTTTATCCTTCCATTTTTTCCAATCAGGCATTTCTTTGGTCTGCAAATCAATAAATTTTTGGGTGTGATCGTGATGAATCAGATGGCACAACTCATGGATAATTACATATACTAGACAGCCTTTAGGTGCTTTGATTAATTCAGGGTTCAAAATAATTTTTCCTTTGGGGGTACAGGTACCCCAACGGGTTGGCATCTCTCTTAATACAATGGAGCTTGGCTCTACTTTGTGCTTCTTAAACTTTTCTATCAATGGTGCAGCAGTGCTATAAAATATTGAATTAGCATGTTGCAAATACCATTCTTGTACTAGCTCTTTTGCTTTAGACTTATCTAAGGTTTTAACAATAATGAATTTGCCTTTGAGCTTTACTGATTCTGTTTTACTCAATTGTATTTTTAGAAGGTATTGCCTTCCTAAATACAAATGTGTTTCTCCACTCACATATTTTCGTTTTGTTGTTTTGGGATGGAACGCAAGAAAAAAACTTTGCTGCTTCAAAATCCAGGATGCCTTTTTATGAACCTTTTCTTTAACCTTTAAAAGAGAGGAGTCGATGGGCGCTTTTACCAATACACTCATATCCGGCATTACGGTAATGCCCAAGGTTTGTCTTTCTGAATACCTTATAACGAAGTTAATCTTTTGGGATCCAAATTGTATGGAGGTTGTCATTACTTATAACGGAGTTTAGCAACTTCAATACAGTTATTGGCAATTTCATCCATTTCTCCAAATGACAAAGCAATATTATATTTATCCCTCACTTCATCTATTAAATAGTCACCAATATCAATTTGCAGTTTGCCTGTAATATTGGTTTTATACTGCCAATCTATGATGGGTTTACGGTTGTCTAAAACCGCATCATTTATTAGCTCATCAATTTGAAGAGCCGTTTGTACCGCAATCTCTTTTAGTACAACTGCATCTTGTACTTTATCTCTTATAGATTCTAAGGTGAGGCCATAAAAGGCTTTAGCCACATCTTTATCACGCAATGCTAATGGGATATCGCTATCCGTATGCGCCAATACATTGTCCATAATTTCTTGCACCTTACTTAGGTATTGAGCTTCATCAATCCTCTTTTGCTCGTATTTGGCAATTGTCTCTCGCAGCATTTGCGAAAACTTTTTGTAGAAAGCAGGATCCTCATCCATCTTCTCAGAAATATGCTTTGCTGTTCTACTGGCAATCTTATCTGCTTTAGCTGCTTTGCCCGTTGTATTTTCTACCTCTTGCTGAAATTCTTCTTTATCAAAAATATTAACCAGTTCAGTAATAACTTCTACTTTTTCTGTGGTGATATGTGTATCTATTAATTTTTGAATTTGCCCTTCATATTGTTTATAATCAACGGCATCTGAATATCGTTCAACTACGGCTATCCGTAGCTTCATAAACATGGCCAAATCTTCTTTATAGCGGCCAATTATTTTCTCTTCTACTTCTTTATGAAACTGCATAGACGAGAGGGCTAGTTTTAAGCCTTTGGCAAAAGTCGCAAGTTTATCATAAAAAATAGACCTTAATGCTTCATCTTTTAATAATACTTGATAGGCCTCTGCATCACGCTTATTAGCCACTTCTTTAAAAACATCCCATAACTCCGAATGTTTCTGAGGCAACTTTTTAATCTCTTCATTAATGTTTACCAATGTGCCTTCTAAATCAGCTTCATCAAAATCCTCGAAAGAGGAATACATCAATAAGGCATCATCCAAATTTTCTATTACTCCATAATAATCTATTATATACCCAAATTCTTTATCAGGATAAATACGATTTACTCGTGCAATTGCTTGTAATAGTTTATGGCTTTGCAAATTTCTAGTAAGGTATAAAACAGTGTTTTTAGGGGCATCAAAACCCGTTAATAACTTATCTACCACAATAATGATTTCAGGATCTTTCTGATTTTTAAAACGATTGATAATATTTTTCTCATAGGTTTTTGAATTCCCATGTTCTTCCATCATTCGTTTCCAAAATCTATTTTCTTTTTCTGTTGATTTTTCATAAGCGCTGTCTTCCCCTTCACGATCATCCAAAGATGATATCAACACCTCGCTACTTACAATACCAATTTCATCTAAAATAGCCTTATACCGAATGGCATTTGCTTTTCTATCGCATACGAGCTGTGCCTTAAAAGGGGTGCCTTGCCAATTATCTCTAAAATGTAAACTAATGTTCCAGGCAATGGCGTAGATTTTTTGTTCGGCACTATTCAATTGATCAGCTCTACTAAATTTCTTTTTAAAATCTGCCTTTTGATATTCGGTTAATGGTTCCGACACCATTTCGAAAAATGTATCCAACGGCCCCGCATTTACTTGTTGGTGCGCCAACCTGCCTTCGTATAATAATGGAACAACGGCCTTATCTTTTACTGCTTGATCTACCGTGTAAGCATCTATAATACCACCGAATTTAGCGGCTGTATTTTTATCTTTTTTAAAAAGAGGTGTGCCAGTTAATGCAATAAAACATGCATTAGGCAATGTCTTTTGCATTTCAATATTAAAGGTGCCACTCTGAGACCGGTGGCCTTCATCTACCAAAACAAATATATCGTGGCTTTCTAAAGGAGTCTTTATCTTCTTCATAGCCGCTACAAACTTGTTAATAATCGTAGTTACTACGGCATCACTTTTACTTTCAAGCAGTTCAACCAAACGTTGGCCAGTAGTTGCATTATCAACAAATTTGCCGCATTTACGAAAAGTACCCGTAATTTGGTTATCTAAATCGGTGCGGTCTGTAACTAAAATAATTTTAGGATTACGAATGGATTTATCCATGGCAATGGCTTGGGCCAACATTACCATTGTTAATGATTTACCACTGCCTTGGGTATGCCAAATAACGCCTCCTTTTCTTCTTCCGCCATCAATGTGCTGAATGCGATTCATCGTCTTTTTAATGGCAAAAAACTGCTGATACCTAGCCACCTTTTTGGCTCCATTATCAAATAACACGAAATTGAAAATAATATCCATTAAGCGTTGGGGGCTACATAACCCATACAAGTATTTATCTTGTACAGTAGGTAGAATGTGATTATGCTCTAGGGCATCAAAATACTGGCGCACATACCTAAACCTATCTGAGAACAGTTTGTTTTTTTTATCTGCAGATAGAGGAGTATTTTTTAGGGTGTTTAAGTTGTTTTTATATTGGGACTCTTCTTCATTTGAGTTGAATTTTTCTTGCCATTTTGCCCAAAATTTTTCGGGTGTTGCATTGGTGGCATAAGCTGCCTCTTGCGTAGCCATGCTTAAAATAACTTGTGCATATACATACAAACCTCTAATGCCATTTTCTTGCTGATTGCGCAAATGCTGACTAATGGCTTGTTGCAAGGGTGCTTTCATATCTGGCCGTTTGCACTCTATAATGCTTAGAGGAATGCCATTTACAAATAGCACCAAATCGGGGCGGTAGTGCTCTTTACTTGTACTACGCATAACGCTAAACTCTTCCGAAACATGAAACACGTTATTATCTAGGTTGTCCCAATCAATGTATTGTAGGGTGAAACTCTTTTTATCGCCATCTATGCTTTGTTCTAATGCTTTACCTAAGGTTATAAGATTATAAGCTGATTCGCACGCATTAATATAGCCTTCATTCATGGGCAAATCTTGCAGTGCTCTAATCCCATTTTCTATATTAGCGTCACTCAAATAAGTGCTTTTTGTAGAACTTATTCTTTTTTCAGCATTAATCTCCTTCAATTGTTTACGAAGCACTACCTCCAAAAGCACATTAGTGGTTTTGCCCCCACGTAATTGTAATGCCTCCTCTTGGGTAAGGTACTGATAACCAAAATTTTGCAGTAACTGCAATGCTGGAATTTGACTAATATGATCTTCTTTAAAACTGGGGGTGTCCATTATTTTTAATTTTATAGAGAATTTATTGACTCATGCGCTATTCTAATAACATTTTTAAAGAGTGTCTTTTACATTTCTAATTAAGAGAGATTTCTTAGATCATATTTCAACATATTCTTTATTCTAATCACTTTCAATCTTTAATTAAGAGAGATTTCAATATTCTCTTCTTTTTCTAAGCTCTCTTAAGCTCTCTTAAACTCTCTTAAACTCTCTTAAACTCTCTTAACTTTTTTTAGAGATAACCCATTCTGGCTTAGTATCACTTCCAGCATTATTAATCCTATTGTTTATCCTAAGCTCTGACAAAAGGTTTGCGATCTTTGTTTTTCGCTGTTTCTCTGTCATCCAATCTGGTAATTTGTTCCATAGTAATTCATCCACATCATTTCGATTAACACTTTTATGCTCTTTAATTGCCTTTAATATTAAATCGAGATAATACCCTTTATCAAAACCTTTGTTTTTTGAATACGCTGCCTTTTGTCCTGTTTTTTGAGCGACCTTAATACTGATATAGAAATTAGGTTTTCTTCCTTCTATTAATTTCCTATCCTTTAGTAATTTTTCCTCAACCGCAGTAATCGGCTTTTGCTTTTGAACTTTATCTAGCATCATTATTTCCTCTAAGGTCAAGTCTTGATTTTTGGCTAATAGACGAGCATATTTCATGTCTAAAATTTTCCCTGTAATAGAAACCTTTACTTTTCCTTTTACCAGATCATAATCTGGCATCGGGAAAAACCGCTCTCTTTGATAATTAAACATTTTACGTATTCCTCCTCCAGCAGTATCAACCATTTTTAAGTTAAACATAGCTGATGCCAAAAATCGATTTCGATAATGTTCTTCAGGCGCATCTTCTTTAACAACCTTTTCTACACTACCAGGAATAAAACTCCCAAGGTTGGTAAATATCAATTGGTCATCCATTTCAATAACATTAATTCTACCATGTTGTGTATAATCCTGATGGGCTATGCAGTTGTTTATAGCTTCACGAATGGAGTAGGGTTCGTATTGATTAACTTCATCTGGAAATAAAGTTCCTTCTTTTAAGTACCGGTATTTAAGGTTTCGGATTTTTGCATACACTTTATCAACTGCAAGCAATAAAGGGCAACCTACAATCAAATAATCCTTATCCATACCGTTGTCATCTTTTAAAAGCCACCTAATTTTTGCTTCGGATGGAGATATAAAATGCTCCGACTCTTCTTTTCCTAAGAGAACAATTGCTGTACGGGTGATTTTACCTTTAATGGTAATTTTTGCCTTATTTAAAAAAGTAATATCGCTCCAACCGTCCACCTCATCGGCTTTTTCTGAAAACTTATTTTTAAAGTTCTCTCTAGAAACCCGAATGGCTTCAGGTTCTAAATCTTCAATGGTAGCATCAGGCACAATGGCAACGCTCCAATCTTCGGTGGTGGCTTGTGCTCTTATACGCTCAATTTCTTCTAAATTAAGAGGAACGAGTTCCTCCCCATCTCTACCATAATAATGCCCTTCGAACGCAATTGGAAACCCCTTGGGTGCAGCAGGTATCTGAAACATCACCACTCTTCCTTCAGGTAAATCAAGTTCATGTATCTCGATAAAAGTAATTCTGTTGGTAGTTTTGTTGGCAATCTCTCCTTTTAAGCTATCAAGGTTTTTTCGATGTGGGTGAAACTGTGTACTAACAATTCTATGTTGCTTGTTTTCAATTCCGAAAACCAGCCAAGCATACCCTTTCCCTTTTAGGTTGGCTTCATTGCTTAATGCAGAAAAATATTTGCCCAACTTTGAAAAATCATAGGTTCTTTTTGCCTCTTTAAACTCCAACACTTCCGTTTCAGCAGTTAAGCTGCGAAGTTGTTCAAGTGTATATTTTAGTTCGTCTGTGGTCATAATATTCAACTTAAATTGTCTGAACAGGATTACAGGATTTATTGATTTTTAAGATTTTTGTTGAATACTCTTTTAAATTCTAAACTTTCTCCTCCAAAGTTGATAAGTAAACCATCTGCAATATTGTAAGCTTCACAATAGTTAATGGCTTGGGCTTTGTGCACACCTCCTAATTTTTCAATTGCTTTAATTTCTAACATCACACATCCTTCAATAAAAAAATCGACTCTGCGAGTACCAATATGCTGCTCTCTGTAATGCAAATCCATTTCCATCTCTCGCACGTGTTCAATATCTTGATGATTTAACTCAATAGACAATGCTCTTTGGTAAATCACTTCTTGAAAACCATTACCCAACGTGCTGTGCACTTCCATTGCGCAACCAATTATTTTATGTGTTAAATTATTGATTACATCTTTATCTACAGGTATAGATGATTTATTAGCATTCATTTTTTAATCTTTTTTATTCAAAATCTTATTCATCTTAAAATCTTAAAAATCATGTTCATACTATTTTCAACCTCTTCTTCCCCGTTAATAACACCTGCATCATTCCTTTTTTTTGCTCCTTTAATTTATCTGTTTTGGCCTTAAGTAGCGCTAGTTCTTTATCTGCTGATTGCAATACTTGGGCAATGGCAGTTTGCCCTTCTTTAGGAGGCAAAAAAACCTTAACAATCGAAAAGTCTTTGAATTTACAATTCAACGTATCATTTACCAAACCTTGTGAGTTTCGCCAAAAGAGATTAATTAGTTTTGGAGTTTTAAATAAGTAAGCAAAGAATAATGAGTCAGCGTTTTCTTTAGGAGTTACAATTGTGTAAGCTGGACTCACAATTCCTTCTAAACTTGATAAAGCACTTCTGCCTTGCCACATACGCATAGTATTATAACCTATGTCTCCTACACAGATTTTCTTATATTTAGACTTATCGCTATTTGAAGTATCCTTTTTGATAGAATTTTCTTGAGGGTAAACACCGTTTTGGCCAATGGACAAAAGAGCTAGACCATTATTATTACGTTCATTTCGTTCAGAAAACATATCACTTAGATGAACTTCCTTCCACACCCCACTAAACCCGTTTAGCCGTTTTTTGCCCGTTAATAAATTTTGCATTAACCATTTTTTGCGCAGCTCTTTTTGGGAGATAAGTTGGATATTGGCGTTAATGGCTTTATCCATTAAAGCCAAAGCGTGGGCAATAGCTTTTTGTTCGGGGAGGGGAGGAAGAGGAATTCTTAATTTTAATAAGTCCTTTGAATATATGTGTACTACAGAATTGCCTTGACCCAATCTTCTTTTTTGTTTTCTTGCACTATCAGTTTCCAAAGCATACGAAAGACACTCCGCACTAACATTCTTATCAGTAGAAAGAATAATTATATCTCCTCCTACATAAGCTTTTTCACTTCCTATAAAAGCAACAGATTTACCAATTTCTTCAATAGTTTCTCCTGACCCAGCAAAAAGAATATCTCCTTTTTTAATTTCTTTACTTTCCTTAGCAACTTCCTCATTGATGAAAGAGCAAAATTCATTTATTACATAACTATGGGTTGTGTAAATTTCACCGTACCGAATACAGGGAATTCCTTCAGAGATCAACTCTGCCTTTAATATCCCCTTTCCTTTAGAAAAATCACCAAACTTATTTAAAGTCTTTATCTCCCACTCGTCTGGAATCGTAGTATTATAAAATGGCTTGGTTTTATTCCCCATTTAACTTAAAATTTTTGAGTAATTGGCTCCATACTTGTTTAGGGTTAAGGTTACCCAAACCCATGGCTTTAAATAAATCTTTGGTTGGCAATTCATCGGCAATGGCATTTGTAAATTTTTGCATGTGGTTTTTTATGCTTTTAGGTAATGTAAATGCATTGTTAGGGGCTAACATTACGGCCAATTTAAATATGTCGTTTTTATGTTTTTTAAGTTGTTTGCTATCCTCCTTGCTACTGGCAGCAATGCGCTCCGTTATTTCTAAATAGGCTTTGGCCTTTAAACAAATTAAGGCTTCGGTATTGGCATGTTGCAACCCCTCTTTGGTGGTAGTATGGCCAATCATATAATGATAATAATCATCGCTTAGTAAAATGGCCGAAAGGCTGCTTACATCCTCATCAACCGGTATAGGGGTTAGGTGTACATCACCCTCCAAGGTAATTACATCTGGCTTTCTTGCAAAAAGCTCCAGTTGGTAAGGGTAATCCTTATTTTCTGGTTTCATAAAACGATAGTATTTCCTATCGTCTTCGCTTTTTTGCTGTAATTCGTACTTGCCTTTTTTAATAAACTGCCAAAACATGTTAACAAACTCGGCAGATAGGGCTTCTACTATTAATATAATATCAATATCTTTTGTTACTCTGGGTACAAACCCCGCTTCTTCAATAATTATATCGCAGGCAGTGCCTCCAATAATTACATAATTATTGGGGTAATCCTTAAAATAGGCTGTAAACACGTCTAATCCTCTTACCATATATGCGTATCTATTAATTGTTCTAAAGCCATTTCGGTACGTTCATCTTGGTCGTTTTTTAAGCTTAAATAAAGTGATAGTGGGTCCACTACTGCAGTATTATTGTCTAGTTCACCTACCAGTACGCTAGGGTTGTATTTCCATACTTCTAAGCAGTATTTTCCTTCGTGTTCATTCGCACCTATTAGTGCGTTGTTCTTTTGTAAACTATAAAAGGCGCCTTTTGCTATGGCTAAATACACCTGCCGGCTAGGGTTCATATTGCTGTATTCGGGCAATGCAGAAGCGTTACTTGGCAGTAGATATGCGCTGGGTCTTTCATCTACATATACTTTTTTTATCACAGGGTTAATTAGTAATTTTCGTTTTTCAGCCTCTTGCCATAGCTCTAACCTGTTTAGGGTAAACGTTATCTGCTTTTCTTTATCACCTGTTACCTCAATAAGTTTGTGGTATGTTAGATTGTTCACCGCTTTGGTTATGGCCATGGGGCTGTAGCCTGTTTTTTCTGCTATTTCTTTAAAAGAATGGGCTTCCAATTGCCATATATTAGTACGGTGTATAATATGATAAATAAGAAGAAACTGAGCCGAAGGTAGAAGTGTCTCCGTTTTCTTTTTTGTGTTTGGGTTAAAAAAGGTTTCTTTTAAATCCAATAATAAATCTGGCAGGTATAATTGATTACCTGGCACAATAAAATTAATGCCTTTATCAATCAGCCTCTTCCTGTTAAATGAAGTAATTTTTGGCAATAGCAATACCACTGTTTTCCCTAATTTATTTTTTAATAAGTTTAGATTTTTCTCTGTTTGCAAAACCGTAAACCCATCTTCATGCTTAGGAGCAGCTATTAATAATTTTCGATTATTAAATAATGTAATATCATAGAATTTATAGGTTTCGCCAATATACATAGGTAAACCCTCCATCAGGTGTTTGTCTGTGGGTTTAGGTTGTATTTGTGCTCCTAGCACCTGAAGTAGATATTGTTTAAGCTGTTTCATTATTTTTAATAAACCTATAATTGCTTAATAAACCAATTTAGTTTATTGTGCAAATATAGGTTTATTATATGATTAGTCATATACTTATCGTTTTACTAGTGCTAAATAATTGGTGCTCCTCATATTTTACATAACCTAATTGGTTAGTACACATTTGGGTTTTACCAATGCTAAAATCAGCCGTATTTTGATGGTGGTGGCCATAGAGCCAGTAATCAGGTTGCTTATTTTCTATAAAATCGTACAGCTCTACTGCAAAAGCCTGATTCAAATCACTTTCTTTATACTGCTCAGGGTACTTTAAAAAAGTAGG